>NZ_RZOS01000404.1:0-5232 GCF_004022605.1 Mesorhizobium sp. M4B.F.Ca.ET.089.01.1.1 | reverse complement strand
CCTGGCGCTCGCGCTGTCGTCGACCGTCGCCTTCGCCGCCGACAAGCTGCAGTATTTCACCTGGTCGGGCTACGAACTGCCCGACTTCAACAAGAGCTTCCTCGCGGCCCATCCGGACGGCGTCGAGGCCTCGATCTTCGGCGACGACGACGACGCCTTCACCAAGGTCAAGGCCGGCTTCCGGCCGGACATCGCGCACCCCTGCTACGACAAGGTGGCGCGCTGGAACAAGGAAGGCCTGCTGCAGCCGATCGACACCAAGCGCATCAAGAACTGGGATTCGATCTTCCCGGTGTTCAAGAACCTGCCCGACATCCAGGCCGGCGACGGCAAGGTCTGGATGGTGCCGTGGGACTGGGGCAACACCTCGATCCTCTACCGCACCGATCTGGTGAAGAACCCCGAGGCGAGCTGGAACCTTCTGTGGGACAAGCAGTATGCCGGTCGCATGGCGACCATCGACGCCGTGCATGACACGCCGATCGTCGCCGCACTTCTGGCAGGCGTGAATCCGTTCGACATGACCCCGGAGCAGATGGACAAGGTGGCGGAGAAGCTGCGCGAGCAGCGGCCGCTGCTGTCCAGCTACACCACCGACATGACCTCGGTCGAACAGGCGCTGGCAAGCGGCCAGCTGGTCGCCGCCATGACCTGGAACGCGTCGGCCACATCGCTGAAGAAGCAGGGCGTGCCGGTCGAGTTCATGAAGCCGAAGGAGGGCATGCTGACCTGGTCCTGCGGCTTCGTCATGCTGAAGGACGCCAAGAACGTCGATCTCGCCTATGACTTCATCAACAGCCGGCTCGACGCCGACTCCGGTAAGTATCTGATCCAGTCCTATGGCTACGGCAGTTCGCTGAGCACCGCTTTCGCCGGCGTGGCGAAGGACGAGCTGGAAAAGCTGCAACTGCCGTCGGATCCGGACGTGATGCTGAAGACCACCATCTTCACCGGGCCGATGAAGCAGAACGACGACGTCGCCAAGATGTTCGAGAAGGTGAAGGCCGGGGGTTGAGCGCCATTGCCAAAGCCGGTGCTGCCCCTCAACCTGCCTGCCGGCATCCTCTCCGTATAGTGACGGGGAGAGGGGCGCTGTCATCGCCGCTTTCGCAAATCGCCGCTGTTGCTGCAGGAAGAGGGGCGACGCTGCGGTCAGCCCCTTCTCCCCGTCACTATACGGGGAGAAGTGCCCGGCAGGGCGATGAGGGGTGGCGCCAACGCCGGTAAGACCAGAACCGGCTTTGTTGGCTGGCCAAAGTACTGCAACGAGGACGAACGCATGGACGTTTTTGACGAAGCCGCCGAAAGGTCGAAGGACGATGCCGATGTGCGCGTCGGCCGGCGCGTGCGGGCGCTGAGGCTGGAACGCAAGCTGTCGCTGGCCGAGCTTGCGGCAAAGGCCGGCATTTCGATCGGCGCGCTCAGCCAGATCGAGCGCGGCATGTCCTCGCTGCGTGTCAAGGTGATCTGGCCGCTGGCCGCGGCGCTCGACATCGAACCGTCTGCGCTGATCGCCGACGGCAATGACGCCGTCAACGACCTCTATTGCGTGCGCGCCGACAAGCGGCGGCAGATACCGGTCAAGTCGGAAGGCATCGCCAAGGCATTGCTCTCGCCGCCAGCGGCCACGCTCACCGGCATGCTGGTTACGGTCGAGGCCGGCGGCGGCACGGCGGAAGCCTACGCCCATGCCGGCCACGAATTCGGCTTCGTGATGACGGGCGAGGTCGAACTGGTGGTCGATTCGACCACCTACGGATTGAAGGCCGGCGACAGCTTTGCCTTCAAGAGCACGCTTCTGCATGCCTTCCGCAACCCCGGCGCCGAGTGCTGCCAGATCCTCTGGGTCAACACGACAAAACCCTCCGAGGTGCGCGATGGCGCCTGATGCGCTCGTTCGACTGCAGAAAGTCTCGAAGGTCTTTCCGGGTGGTGTGGTTGGTCTCGACGCCGTCGACCTGGATATCGCTCCGGGTGAGTTCCTCACTTTGTTAGGCCCGTCCGGTTGCGGCAAGACCACCAGCCTGCGCGTCATCGCCGGTTTCGAGAGCCCGACCAGCGGCAATGTTCTGCTCGAGGGCCGCGACATAACGGGCCTGCGGCCCTTCGATCGTCCGGTCAACACCGTGTTCCAGGACTATGCGCTGTTCCCGCACATGGATGTCGCCGAGAATGTCGGCTTCGGCCTGTCGCTGCGCAAACTGTCCGGCGCCGAGCAGGCGAAACGCGTCGGCGCGGCGCTCGACATGGTCGGCCTCGCCGACAAGCTCGGCGCCCGCGTCCTGGAACTCTCGGGCGGCCAGCGCCAGCGCGTCGCGCTCGCCCGCGCCATCGTCTGCGAGCCGCGCGTGCTGCTGCTCGACGAGCCGCTGTCGGCGCTCGACGCACATCTGCGCGAGCAGATGCAGGTTGAGCTGAAGCGGCTGCAGTCGCGGCTCGGCACCACCTTCGTCATGGTCACCCACGACCAGACCGAAGCGCTGTCGATCTCCGATCGCATCGTCGTCATGAACAAGGGCCACATCGAGCAGATCGCGCCGCCGGCGACCCTCTACGACCGCCCGGCGACGAAATTCGTCGCCTCTTTCATCGGCACCATGAACCTCCTGCCGTCGCGCTTCGTCGGCCGCGACGGCGAGCGCCTGCGCTTTGCCGCCGGCGAGCTGCCGCTGGAAGCTGTCTCCGAAACCGGCGAGATGCCGGCCGCCGGCGAGATGCGCACCATCGGCGTGCGTCCCGAGGATCTGTTGGCAGCCACCGAAGCCGCTGACGGCACCGCGCCGGCGCGGGTGAGCGGCGTCGTCTTTCACGGCCGCACGCTGCGCCTTCACGCCGAGCTGGGGCAAGAGATGCGGGTGGTGATCGATGCGCCGCGACGCGCCGACGGTTTTCAGTTCAGCGTCGGCGACGTGGCGCATATCAGCCTGCGCCGCGGCGCCAGCTGCCCTATGCTTTCCAATTGACCGCTTGCCTCAGGACGCCCTGGCGAAAAAACCCTGATAGTCGGATTTGGCCTGCAGCAGGCGCAGGATGTTCTCGCGTGAGCCTCGCACATGCGCGCGGGCGCGCTCGCCGGCAAGCGCCACATCACCGGCGCAGATCGCGTCGACGATGCCGGTGTGCTCCTCGCGGGTGAGCTTCCACTCGTCCAGCCACAGAAGCTCCGTCCAGACATATTGCTGGCACTTGTCGAGTATGCCGCAGAGCATGCCGGAGAGCATCTCGTTGCCGCCGATTTCGGCGATCACGCGATGCAGGTCGATACCGACCTGCAGTTCCTCGAACTGCTCCCTGGTGCTGCGGTCGGGGATCGCGGCCAGACGCTCGCATTCGGCAAGAACTGCGCGCAGCCGCGTCTTGTCGGCGGCGGTGGCGTTGGCCGCCGCCAGCTCGGTCGCGCGTCCGTCGAGCAGCTCGCGGATGTCGAAGGCCTCGCGGAACATGGTCAGATTGAACTCGGCGACCAGATAGCCCTGGCGCGGACGGCCGATGACCAGACCGTCGCGCTCCAGCCGGTTGAAGGCCTCGCGCACCGGTGTGCGGCTGACCTTCAGGCGCTCGGCAATGTCGGCTTCCGTGACACGCGAGCCGGGCGGAATCTGGCCGGTGATGATCAGCGCCTTCAGCTTCTCGAACACCGAATCGCGCAGCGTGTTCTTTCTCTCCTTGCTCAAGCGTCCCGCCTCCAACGGTCTGTCATGGATTCGCAGTCTAGAGCCTTTTGGCGCTTGCTTGAAACAGGACCGTTTCGAGCAGAGTAGCGCTCCGGCCTTGGCCTCCATCTTTCGTCACCAAAAACGCATGGCGCGTGTTGACATCGGCTTCCGACGAATTACACTCAAAATTGTATACAAATTCGCATACCAAATCAACGATAATGGGAACACCGGTTGGAGAAGCGAAAATGACGAAGCTGCTTTGCATCAAAAGTCTTGCGGTCGCGGGGCTGCTGGCCTCGGTCGCCGTCCCGGCATCGGCCGCCGACACCATCACCGCCGCCTCCTGGGGCGGCACCTATCAGGAGGCGGAGACCAAGGCCTTCTTCGATCCGACGGCCAAGGAACTCGGCATCACCATCAAGCAGGACACCACCAACGGCCTCGACGACGTGCGCCTGCAGGTCACCGGCAATGCCGTCAAATGGGATATCACCGAGCTCGGCGCCGACGAATGCGCGCGCGGCTCCAAGGAAGGCCTGTTCGAGAAGCTCGACTACAGCGTCATCGACAAGAGCGGCATCAATCCCAAGCTCGTCCATGACGACTGGGTCGGCATCTCCTACACCTCCGTGGTGCTGATCTACCGGACCGACGTTTTCGGCGACAAGGGGCCGAAGACCTGGGCCGATTTCTGGGATGTCGAGAAATTCCCCGGCCGCCGCGCGCTCTCCGGCAGCCAGGCGACGGAAACGCTGAGTGTCGCCGCGCTCGCCAAGGGCATTCCGATCGACAAGGTCTATCCGGTCGACATCGACGGCGCGCTGCAATCCGTCGACAAGGTCAAGGGCCATATCGACGCCTGGTGGACCTCGGGCGCCCAGGCCATGCAGCTAGTCAAGGACGGCGAGGTCGACATGGCGAGCATCTGGAACGGCCGCGCCGGCACCTTGCGCAAGGAAGGCGCGCCGGTCAGCTTCTCCTTCGACCAAGGCGTTCTCACCGCCGACTGCATGGTCATCCCCAAAGGCTCGAAGAACAAGGACCTCGCCATGAAGGCGCTGGCCAAGTTCGTCAGCCCCGACCTTCAGGCCAATTTGCCGCTCTATGTCGACAACGGCCCGGCCAACGAAAAGGCCTTCGAGACCGGCAAGATCCCGCCGGAGCGGATCAAGGACATCAATTCCGCGCCGGACAACGTCAAGAAGCAAGTGCTGCAGGATCCCGAATTCTGGCGCGACACCCTCGTCGAGGCGACCGAGAAGTTCAACAACCTGATCCAGCAATAGACAGGGTGGCACCGGTCGGGGCAGCGTCCAGGCGCTGCCCCAGCTCCGTCCCGCCATGAATGATCCGGAGTCCAGGGAGATGCTTTTGTCCATCGCGCTGACCGCGCTTCCCATCGGCATCAGCGGCATCGAAAAGAGGTTCGGCGGCGTCTCGGTGCTGCGCGATCTTTCGCTCGATGTCGCGGCGGGTGAATTCCTGACGCTGCTTGGCCCGTCGGGCTCGGGAAAGACGACGCTGCTGATGATCCTGGCGGGCTTCGTCAGGGCGAATGCCGGCAGCATCAAGG
>NZ_RZOS01000403.1:0-5236 GCF_004022605.1 Mesorhizobium sp. M4B.F.Ca.ET.089.01.1.1 | reverse complement strand
CCGCCGAACCGGTCAGGATGTTGATGACGCCCTTGGGGAAGCCGACTTCCTCAGCGAGCGCGCCCCAGGCGAGGCCGGAATACGGCGTCTGCGAGGCCGGCTTGACCACGGCGGTGCAGCCGGCGGCCAGCGCCGGGCCGAGCTTGCGGGCGAGCATCGAGGACGGGAAATTCCAAGGCGTGATGGCGGCGATGACGCCGACGGGCTCCTTGGTCACCAGGATCCGGCGGTCGCCCCAGGGCGACGGCACGATGTCGCCATACGTGCGGCGGCCTTCCTCGGCGAACCAAAGGATGTAGGCGGCGGCCGAGCCGATCTCGCCCTTCGATTCAAACAGCGACTTGCCCTGCTCGATGGTCAACAGCTCGGCGAGCACGTCCTGATTGTCCATCATGGCGTCGTGCAGCTTGCGCAAGAGCTTCGAGCGCTCGAGCGCGGTGGTCTTGCGCCAGCTCTTGAATGCTTCCTCTGCGGCCTCGATGGCGCGGCGCGTCTCGGCCTTGCCGGCCTTCGGCACGGTGCCGATCTTCAAGCCCGTGGCGGGATTGTTGACGTCGACCGTCTGGCCGCTGTCGGCCTGCACCCATTCGCCATTGATGAGATTGGCCTGGCGCATGAAATGGCTGGTTTTCTGAAGCATGGTCTAGCCTCCGTTCGGCGCGCTGATCGGCCGTTTTTCTGGATATTCGTTGGGCGTGCCCCGTGGCCGCACGCTGGCGCACTGCTCTTACCTAGGGAAAGGCCGGCAAGCAATCGCAAGATGGCATATAGGGGTTGGACCAGCAAAGGCGAGAGTTGGCCGCGCGGCCGCTCCCCTATCCGAAGACGTGGAGAACCACCGTCAGCCAGAAGGACGTGGTCACCACCGCGCTCGCCGTCGCGATGGTTATCTGGTTCGACGCCAGCGCCTGGCCGGTGTTGAACTGGACGGCGATCAGGTAGGAATTGATGCCCGAGGGCAACGCCGCCACCACCACCGCCACCTTGGCCGTCAGCGGCGGCAAGCCGAGCAGCCAGACCAGGCCAAGCACCAGCCCCGGCATCAGGAAGAGTTTCAGCGCAGACAGCGCCAGAGCCGGCCGGATGTTGCCGGAAATGCCGAAGCGGCGCAGGCTGAGCCCCATGGCGAACAGCGCCACCGGCCCGGCGGTATCCGCCAGGGCATCGACCACACGCGAGACGAGCTCCGGCAGCGGCGCGCCGCTCAGGCGGAAGGCAAGTCCGGCGAGTATGCCGATGATCAGCGGATTGAGGAACAGCCGCCTGAGGAAGCTGGTGACGACGCGCAGCGGATGCGCGGGCTCGCCGGCGCCGCGGCCGAACATCTCGAACAGGACGATCGAGGCCATCATCGTGACCGGCAGGTGGACGGAGACCAGCAGCGACAGGACCTCGAAGCCGCTCGGTCCGAATATGCCGAGGATGAAGGGCGCGCCGAGCAGGACGATGTTGGAATAGCCAGACGACACGCCGCCGACGATGCCCGTGCGCGAATCCCTGCCGAAGACCCGCGTGGTGACGAGATGCCCCACCGCCCAGGTGATGGCCACTGCCGTAAAATAGGCGCCCCATAGCGACCACGGCGCCACGCCGTGGAAATCGGACTTCACCATCGTCTGGAACAGAAGCAGCGGCATCGCCACGTTGATGGCGAATTCCGAGATGCCCTCGCCGCTCGCCGGCCTCAGATAGCCGGTGAACCCGGCAAGGTAGCCGAGCGCGACGAGGCTGAAGACGAAAAGGACGGTTTCGGTGAGCGGGGACATTTTTCCCGTGATAGGCGAGCCCCGTTTGCAACGCAATCGCGCCGGCCGAGGAAGGCCTACCCCGCTTCCTGCCCCCGCCCGAATTGATCAAGGTCGGCTGGCAGCGTTATAGAGGCTTGGGATCGTCAGGGGGATACGCGGCGAATGGGTTTGCTCAAAACCCCGAACCATCACCTTTCGGCAAGGGCGTGGCTGACGGTTTTCGTCACCGGCTTGCTCTGTCTCGTCGCGACGCTGGCCAACGGCGCGGAGAACCTCAAGGGCGTCGCTCTCATCGTCGGCCAATCGGCCTACGAGCACATCGCCACCCTGCCAAACCCGGCCAACGACGCCCGCGACATGGCCAAGATGCTGACCGATCTCGGCTTCGATGCCCGCAGCGTCACCGATCGCGATGCCGCGAAACTGAAGCGCGACCTCGAGCGCTTCGTCGAGGACGCCGAGGGTGCCGATGTCGCCTTCATCTATTATTCCGGCCACGGCATCGAGGCCGGCGGCGAGAACTACCTGGTCCCGGTCGATGCCGATATGTCCTCGCTGAAGGATGCCGACAACGCCCTGGTGCCGATCTCCGCCGTCATGGAGGAGCTGAAGAAGACGGTGCCGGTGACGATCATGCTGCTCGATGCCTGCCGCACCAATCCGTTTCCGCCTGACGCTGAGTTGCGCCGCGCGCCGACCGCCTCGGCCTCGCCGATCGGAGCCGGCGGGCTGGAACCGGTGCGCGGCGCCAAGGCGCTCGGCAGCGCGCCGGCGACGGAAAACCTAGGAACCGTGGTCGGCTTCGCCGCCGAGCCCGGACGCCCGGCGCTCGATGGCGCCGCCGGCGAGAACAGTCCCTATGCGGCGGCGCTTCTGCGCCACCTCGCCGCGATGAAGGGCACCGAATTCGGCTCGGTCATGCGCATGGTGACCGAGGAGGTCTATCTCGACACCAAGGCCAGGCAACGGCCATGGGTCAACGAAAGCCTGCGCCGGCTGCTCTATTTCGGCGTCGCGCCGCCGGAGCCGGCCGGCGATGACGGGCTGATCACCGGCGAGCGGCGGCAGCTGCTTTTGACCATCGCCGACCTGCCCGATCCGAAGCGCTCGCAAGTGGAACTGGCTTCGCAGCAGGACGGCGTGCCGCTCGACGCGCTCTATGGCGTGCTCAGGGCACTGGGCACGGAGAAGATACCCGAGGACCCAACGGACCTGGAAAAGCTCCTCGATGCCCAGGCCGAGCGGCTGAAGAAGATGCTGTCAGAGCGCGACGCGCTCAGCACCGACGACCCCGAGATCAAGCGCCTCGTAGCCTCGGCCGACAAGGCGATCGGCCAGGGCGCGATAGTCACCGCGCACAAGTTCCTCGACGAAGCGGTGAGCCGGGTCGAGCAGACCCGCGGCGCCGTCGACCAGGCGGAGGAACTGGTCCGGCAGAAGCGCCTTGCCGATGCCGCCATCTATGCCAGGCGAGCCGATGCCTCGGCGCTGGTCTTCGACTACAGCGCCGCCGCCAGTGACTACGGCAAGGCGTTCTCGCTGGTCGAGAAGTGGGACGACAAGCGGCGCTGGAATTACAAGAACCAGGAGGCCGAGGCGCTGAACGCGCATGGCGATGCCACCGGCGACAGGAAGGCGCTCGAGCAGGCGATCGATGCCTATCAGGTTATCCTCGGCTTTATTCCCAATGGCCAACAGAACCGCGACTGGGCGATCACCCGCAACAACATGGCGGTGGTGCTGCAGACCATTGGCGAGCGCGAAACCGACACGGCCAGGCTCGATGAAGCGGCACGGATCTTCCGGGACTCGCTGGTCGTCTTCGAGCGCGAGAAGGACGACCTCAACTGGGCCGCAGCCCAGAACAATCTCGCCAATGTCCTGTTGAAGATCGGCGAACGGGAGAGCGACCCCAAGCGCGTGAACGAGGCGGTTGCCGCCATGCGCGCGACGCTGGAAAAGCGGCCGCGCGACAAGGTTCCGCTCGACTGGGCCGCCTCGCAGAACAATCTCGGCCTGGCGCTTTACGCGCTCTCGGAACGCGAGCCCGGCGGCGAGCGCCTTGTTGACGCCGAGGCCGCCTATCGGCTGGCGCTGCAGGAGTACACGCGCGAGAAGGCGCCGGTGCAGTGGGCAATGGTTGAGAACAATCTCGGCAACACGCTGGTGTCGCTGGGCACGCAGCTCAACGATCAGGCGAAGATCACCGAGGCGGCCGCGGCCTTCCGCGCCGCGCTCGAGATCCGCACGCGCGAGACCTTCCCGGTTTCCTGGGCGACCAGCCGGCTCAATCTCGGCAACGCGCTGAGCAGCGCCGCCCGCTTCGATCTCGGCACCGGCGAGCTCGAAGAAGCGGCGACGGCCTATGGCGATGCGCTGACCGTCTTCACCCGCAAGCGTTTCCCGATGGACTGGGCTTCCACCCAGAACAATCTCGGCTCGGTCTACCAGACGCTCGGCCAGCGCGCCCGCGATCCGGCGAGACTGGAGCAGTCGGTTGCCGCCTTCCGGGCGGCGCGGCGCATCTACACCAGGCGCGCCTTTCCGCTCGACTGGGCGATGACCGCCTACAATCTCGGCAACACGCTGCAATTGCTCGGCGGCCTGTCCGACAAGCCGGAACACTACAAGGATGCGGCGATGGCCTATCGGGACGCGTTGCGAGAATACAAGCGCGAGACGACGCCGCGGCAATGGGCGCTGGCCCAGGCCGGCCTCGGCTCGGCGCTGCATTGGCTGAGCATGGCCGAAGGCGATACCAAGTCCCTGGCCGAGTCGGTCGTCGCGCGCCGGGCCGCGCTCGAGGTGCTGACCTTGGAAGCGGCACCCGTCGATTGGGCGAACGCGCAGAACGGCATCGGCATGAGCCTGCTTAATCTCGGCACGCTCGAACGCAGCGGCAAATATCTGGACGAGGCCGAAGCGGCCTTCCAGGCGACGCTCAAAGTGTTCACCCGCGACAGCCAGCCGCTGCAGTGGGCCTTCGCGCAGAACAACCTCGGCGATGTCCATTGGAACCGCGCCAGCCAGGGCGGAGGCGACGCCGATTATTTGAAAGCGATCGAGTTCTTCGAAAATGCCAAGGAGGGTTTTGTCGAAGCCGGCTACACCATCCCGATCCCGCTCACCGACAAGAAGATCGAACTGGTGAAGCAGCAACTGGCGAAGAAATAGCCCGAGCTTGTCTTTCAGCCGGCTTTGCGGTCCCTATATGGCGCTCACCGCCGTCGCTGCCGGTGGATGCAAGAAGGATGGCTGATGGTTCGATTTCTCCTGGCGCTGATGCTGCTCCTCGCTTCTGCCACGGCGCATGCGACGGATGCCGGCTGGGCGCTGCTGCGCGACGGCGGCCATATCGTGCTTTTGCGCCATGCCATGGTCACCGGCGCTGCCGATCCGGCCAATTTCGACATCGCCAAATGCCCGACCCAGCTCAATTTGTCGGCGCGCGGCCAGCAGCAGGCGAGCCGGATCGGCGCCCTGTTCGC
>NZ_RZOS01000402.1:0-5254 GCF_004022605.1 Mesorhizobium sp. M4B.F.Ca.ET.089.01.1.1 | reverse complement strand
CGCCCTGGGGCGGCGCCAGCGCGTGGCCGCGCCAGCCGCTGGTGGTCATGCTGCGCGGCGACGTCGATGCCGGCACCCAGTTCTTCACGCGCCTCGACGAGCTGGAGCGCCACCCGAACCGCGACCGCGAGCTATTGGAACTGCAATACCAGTGCCTGGCGCTTGGCTTCCGCGGCAAATACCGGGTGCCCGGCCGCTCCGGCGACCGCTCGCTCAATGCCGTTCGCGTGGCGGCGGCGCGTTTCCTGCGCGATGCCGACGCCGAGGGCGCGCCGCTGTCGCCACATTGGAAAGGCGTGATCGCCTCGGACGAGCCGCAGCGCTTCATCGTGCCGATCTGGGTGATGGCGCTCGCCGCCGCAGTGATCGCCACTATGGTCCATATCGGGCTCTCGATGGGGCTCAGCAGCCAGGCCGTCGAGCTCTCGGCGCTGGTCCGGGCGCTGCCGCCGCCTGCGCGCGCCGACATCACCCGCGCCGCGCCGAAGGTTGACGCGCCTGCGCCGCCCGAGCCGGAGCCAGTCGATTTCGCGCTGCTGCCGGAATTCAAGGCCGAAGCGCCGGACGACCTCAGGGGGGCGCTCAGCGGCACCGAGAGCGTGTCGCTGGCCAAGCTGGTCATCCAGGCCTCCAACCCCGAATTGTTCCAGTCGTCGCGACCGACACTGACGCCAGGCTTCGAGCCACTGGTCGAATCCATCGCCAAGGTCATCCTCGCCAACCAGGAGCTGATCGGAAACATCACCGTCGTCGGCCACACCGACAACGTGCGCCTGCAACGATCCAATCCCCTGTCGACCAACCAGCGGCTCTCGGAAGCGCGGGCCGAGACCATAGCCGACCTCCTGGTGCGGGCCGGCGTGCCGCAGGAGCGCATCCATTCCGAAGGGCGCGCTGAGACCGACCCGGTGGCCGACAACTCGACACGCGAGGGCCGCGCGCTCAACCGGCGCGTCGAGGTCCTGGTCGAGAAGAGGCTCTGAGATGTTCATCCTGCGCTTCCTCTGGGCTGTGCTCACATCGCGCTTCCTTTGGACGCTGATCGGCATCGCGCTGCTTTCGCTGGTCATCTGGATCTTCGGCCCGATCGTCCAGGTCGGCCCCTATTCGCCCTTCGATTCCGACAATGTGCGCATCGCCATGATCGCCGGGCTGATCATCCTGTGGCTGATCTGGCTGATCATCGCCCAGCGCCGCGCGATCCGCGCCAACCGCATGTTCGTCGCCGAGATCGCGGCGCCGGCGGCGGAGAAGCAGCTCACCCCCGGCGAGGAAAGCGTCGCCGCCGTCGGCGCCAAGTTCGCCGATGTGATGGCCGAGCTGAGGCGCCGCAAGCTCGGCGGCCGCAAATTCCTGCGCGAAATGCCCTGGTATGTGATCGTCGGGCCGCCGGCGACCGGCAAGACCACGGCGCTGCGCCAGTCCGGCCTGAACTTTCCGATCGACCTCACCGACGACCTGCAAGGTGTCGGCGGCACGCGCAACTGCGACTGGTTCTTTTCCGAAAACGCGGTGCTGATCGACACCGCCGGCCGCTACGTCCAGCAGGAAAGCCAGCCGGATGTCGACGCAACCGAGTGGCTGGGTTTTCTCGACCTGCTCAAGAAGCACCGCGGCCGCCGCGCGCTGAATGGCGTCATCGTCGCGCTCTCGATCGACGCGCTCTCGGAAGGCGACGAAGCCATCAAGGCGCACGGCCGCAAGATCCGCCGCCGGCTGGCCGAGCTCAACGACCGGCTCGAAATCCGCCTCCCTGTCTACCTGATGCTGACCAAGGCCGATCTGATCAAGGGCTTCGAGGCCTTCTTCGGCGGCCTGTCGACCACCGCGCGCGAGCAGGTGTGGGGGACGACCTTCGCGCTCGACGCCCGCGTCGACGCCAAGACCATCGAGAAGGAAATCGCCACGCTGGCGACCGAACTCGAGCGGCGCCTGGTGCCGCGTCTTGAGGACGAAGACAAGCTCGCCACGCGCGCCGAGATTTTCCGCTTCCCGGCCCAGCTCGCGAGCCTTTCCGAACCGATCCAGGTGCTGATCGAGGCGATGTTCGGCGAAAGCCGCTACGAGGAAGCCGCCTGGCTGCGCGGCCTTTACCTGACTTCGGCGACGCAGGAAGGCGCGCCCATCGACCGGCTGACCGCGGCGTTGTCTTCATCGTTCGGTCTTCCGCCGCGCCGCGCCATGCCCACGCCAAGGGTCGAGAAGCGCAGCTTCTTCCTGCGGAATCTGTTGACCGAGGTGATCTTCAAGGAGGCCGGCCTGGGCACGTTCGACCCGCTGGCGCAGCGCCGCCGCGCCTGGATCTGGCGCGGCGCCGCCACCGCCTGCGCGGCAGCGGCGTTGCTGGCCGCCGGCCTGTTCTCCTGGTCCTACTACGATAACCGCACCGCTATCACCGCGCAGGCTGGCCAGTTCGAGGCGCTGCAGGAGCCGCTGACCGCCGTCACCGCCGCACCGGCATCGGTGGAGCAGCCGGCCATCGACGGCGCGCTGGCCGCGATGGACGAGGTCGCGAATGCCCGCACCGCGCCGCCGGACGCGCCGCATGACCTGCTCGGGCCCTCGGCCTCGGCGGAATTGGTGCGCGCGCAGGCCGACACCTACGATCATGCGCTGCGCAACGTCCTGGAACCCCACATGGTCGCGCTGCTCGAGGCGACCATGTGGCGGCAGATCCGCGATCCGGACTTCATGCTGGGCGCGCTGAAGACCTATCGCATGATGACCGGCCTGTCGCAGATGGACACCGACTTCGCCCAGGGCTGGTGGGTCAACAGCCTGCCCGAATTCGCGCCCTCGCCGCCTTTCCCGAGTCCGGACGCGGAAGAGCACCAGCTGGCCGCGATCCGGCGCATGGCGGTCGACGACAACTACATCGCGCCCGACAAGGAACTGGTCGCCGAGGCACTGAAGACGGTGTGCACGATCTCGCTGCCGGCGCGCGCCTACAAGCAGTTGCTGGCCGATCCCGAAGTGGCCGGAGTGAAAGAATGGATCCCGGCCAATTTCGCCGGGCCGAACGGCGCCAAGGTGTTCGCGCGGCGCTCCGACAAGACGTTGCGCGTCGGCGTTCCGGGCGCCTTCACCTATGCCGGCTTCCACGATGCCGTTCTCGACCGGGTCGAGGACGTGGCCGCGCAGGCGGCACTCGATCGGGCAGTGTTCGCCGGCGGCTGCTCGGAGAATTCCGAAACCTCCGTCTCGGCGCTGTCCGAGGACATCCTGAAGCTCTACTACGACGACTACATCGCGCAATGGGACAGCTTCCTGCGCGATATGCGGCTCGCGCCGTTGACCGACCTCAATGTCGCCAGCGAGAATCTCAAAGACCTTTCAAGCGCCGATTCCGCGTTGAAGCGCCTTTTGATCGCAGTGGTTCAGGAGACCGACCTTACCCGGTCCGACGAAGCCCCGGCCGACGACAAGGCGGCCGCGAAGGGCGGTTCGAAACTGCTCGGCAAGCTCGGCAAGCTGGGCAAGGTCGTCAAGACCGGGGCAAAACTGCTGCCGCGCGCCGGTTCGGCCGACAAGGTGGACCTGACCGGCAGCCTGGTGGCCGAGCACTTCAAGCCGCTGAAGGGCGCGATCGCCGAGGTCGACGGCCAGCCGCCGGCGCTCGACGCCGCGGTGGTGGCGCTGACGGCGCTTTCCAACGTGCTGCAGACGGTGACCGCCAATCCCGACCCGCAGGACGCCATCAAGAAGCAGGGCGGCCTAGCCGAGCTCACTGGCGCCGTCGCCAGGCAGGCGCAGATCCTGCCCGACCCGATCGACGACTGGCTCGGCGGCATCGCCGGCGACACCAGCGGCCTGACGCAGAAGGCCGTCACCAACGAACTCAACGCCATCTGGCGTGCCGACATCCTGCCCTTCTGCCAGGCGGCGCTCAACGACCGCTATCCGTTCAGCCCCGAGAGCGCGGTGGACGTCAATGTCCGCGACTTCGCCCGTCTGTTCGGACCGGCCGGCATGATCGACGCCTTCATCAACGACCATTTGATCAGCTATGTCGACACCGCCAGCCAGCCCTGGAAATGGCGTGCCGACTTCGGCCTCGACCCTGCGGCGCTGGCGGCGTTCGAACAGGCCAGGCACATACGCGACGATCTCTTTCCCGGCGGGACGGGACCGGTGATGAGCTTCACGCTGGAGCCGAAGGACCTGTCGCCCAATGTCACGCGCGTGACGCTCAATCTCGACGGCCAGAACCTCGTCTATTTCAACAACGCGACGCGGCCGCAACCGATGACGTGGCCCGGCAAGGACGGCACCGGCGTGATTTCGCTCGCCTTCCAGCCGGTCGATGGCTCGCCCGAAATCATGCTCAACGAGACCGGCAGCTGGGCGTGGCTGAGGATGCTGCGTGCCGGCCGCTTCACCGGCACCTCGCTGGCCGATGTCTACAGCCTCCGCCTCGGCACCAAGGGCATGTACGCCGATTTCGAGCTCAAGGCGGCAAGCGTCGAAAACCCCTACAACCTCGAAATGTTCAAGAAGTTCACATGTCCGCCGCAGATATGATCCTGCCGGGCTTCTACGGCAAAATCCCCACCACCGGCGATTTCGTGTCGCGGCGGCTGACGGGAGATTTTGTGCGCGCCTGGGATCGCTGGCTGGCGCAGCATCTTGTGCCGCTGATTGGCCTGGAGTCCTGGCCACGCGCCACGGCGCTGCGCTTCCTGGCCGGCCCGTCCTCCTTCGGCGCGTCGGCGGGCGTTGTCGTGCAAAGCGCCGACAGGGTCGGCAGGCAATTCCCCTTGAGCATCGTCGCGCAGCTCTCCGAAACCTCCTTCGAGTTGGCGCATGCGGAAGCGTGGTTCGCCGGCATCGAGGAAACGGCCATTGCCGCGCAGCAGGGCGGGTTGACCCCCGACGGGCTGGAGGCAGCACTGACCGTGCTGCCGGTGCCGCCCGTCGAGTCGGGTGACGAGATCGTCGACGATATGGTGATGTGGACCAGCCGCTCGGACATATTCGACGTCGACCTGCAGTTGCCGCGAGCGACGCTGGGGCAGATCCTCGCCGCCAGTTGGGAGACCGATTGATGCATATCTGGAACCAGATGGGGTATCCGCACGAGTTTACCATGGGCATGGATAAGGCCGGCCGTGAGTGGATTGTGGTGGTGGTGAAGGGGACATTTGATTTTCCCTCAATGCCGGGCGGACTGGTGAAGAAATCGGCGGAACAGGTTCCGCTGATTTTTGCCGACACACAGATCGGTGAACCCGGCTACTCCGCCACGTTGTGGGAG
>NZ_RZOS01000401.1:0-5258 GCF_004022605.1 Mesorhizobium sp. M4B.F.Ca.ET.089.01.1.1 | reverse complement strand
GCTGTGGTGACGCCGCCGCGCAAGACCTATGCGCGTGCCATCCGCATTTCCGGGCTGACCGAGGCCGACAAGCGGGCGGTGCTGGCGACGCGCGTCGCCGGCGTCATCGATAAGCTGCCGGTCAAGCAGGGCCAGCGCGTCAAGACCGGCGACCTGGTGCTGATGCTGGCGGCCGAGGAGAAGATCTCCAACGTCGACAACGCCAAGCAGCTTCTGGTGCAGCGCCAGGCCGAGCTGGAAGCGGCCCTGCGGCTGATGAAAACCGGCAATCTGCCGGCGCTGCAGCTCGACACCGCGCGCTCGAACCTGACGTCCGCGCAATCCCAGCTGGAGACCGCGCAAGCCGAGCTCGACCGCAATGAGGTCAAGGCGCCGTTCGATGGCGTCATCGACCGCGTTCCGGTGGAACTGGGTAGCTCGGTGATGCAGGGCGGTGAGGTGGCAACCATCCTCAAGCTCGACCCGGTGATCGCGCGCGGCGAGGTCAGCGAGCGCGACCTGCGCTACATCAAGATCGGCGACGAGGCCAATGTGCGGCTGGTGAACGACCAGAAGGTCACCGGCACGGTGCGCTACATCAGTCGCGACGCCTCATCGCAGACCCGCACCTTCCGTGTCGAAGTGGCGATCCCCAATGCCGATGGCGCCATCCCCGCCGGCATGACGGCCGAAATCACGCTCAGCGCGCAGCCGACCGACGCGGTCATGCTGCCGCGTTCGGTGGTGACGCTCGGCGACAAGGGCGACCTCGGCATCCGCGCCGTCGGCAAGGACAATAAGGTGGCGTTCTACCCGATCGATCTCGTCGACGACACGCCGAACGGCCTGGTGCTGGGCGGCATACCGCAGGATGCGCGCATCATCGTCGCCGGCCAGGAGCTGGTGAAGGAAGGCGACGCGGTCAAGCCGGTCGAGGCCGACCAGGCGACCATCAACAAGCTGATCGGCGAAGCCACCTCCGGGACGCAGTAGCGCAGTCCGACGTCGGGCGCGCCCGGCGTCGGCCAATTCGCCACTCCTCGAAGACAACAGCAGGCATAAGTCATGGATATCGTCAGACTCGCCATCCACAACGCCCGCCTCACAATATCCGCGCTGCTGTTCCTGCTCGTGGCGGGCTGGGTCGCCTATCAGTCGACACCGAAGGAAGCGGAGCCGGACGTTCCGATTCCGATGATGTATATCAGCCTGATCTATCAGGGCATCTCGCCGGAGGATTCCGAGCGTCTTCTTCTGCGTCCGATGGAAAGCAAGCTGAAGAGCCTGAAAGGCCTCAAGGAGATGCGTTCGGCCGCCTTCCAGGGCGGCGGCTACGTGCTGGTCGAGTTCCAGCCGCAGACCAATCTGGCGACGGCGCTGCAGGACACGCGCAGCAAGGTGCAGGACGCCAAGGCCGACCTGCCGCAGGCGGCCGAGGAGCCGACCGTCAACGAGGTCAACGTCTCCGAGTTTCCGGTCCTTGTCGTGACGCTGTCCGGCGACGTGCCGGAGCGCGTGCTGACGGCGGCGGCGCGCGAATTGCGCGACCGCATCGAGGAAGTGCCCGGCGTGCTCGAAGGCTCGCTGCAGGGCGCGCGCGACGATCTGGTCGAAGTCGTCATCGACCCGGTCAAGCTGTCCTCCTACGGGCTGCAGCTCGACCAGGTGATGCAAGGCGTCGGCGCCTCCAACAGCCTGGTCGCGGCCGGCAATCTCGAAGGCTCGGAAGGCAAATACGCGGTCAAGGTGCCGTCGCTGATCGAGACGCCGGAGGATGTCGCCAACCTGCCGGTCGTCGCCACGCCCAATGCCGTGGTGCAGGCCAAGGACATCGCCACCATCCGCTCCACCTTCAAGGACGCCGAGACGGTGACGCGCCTCGACGGCAAGCCGGCGATCGCCATCGAGGTGAAAAAGCGCATCGGCGCCAACCTGATCGACACCCTGAACCACGTCAGGGAAGTGTCCGACAGCTTCATCAAGACGATGCCGGAAGGCATGCACGTCACCTACACGCAGGACAAATCGGTCTTCGTCAACCAACTGCTTGGCGACCTGCAGAACCACGTGATGATCGCCGTCATCCTTGTGTTCATCGTCATCCTCTATGCGCTGTCTGGCCGCGCCTCGCTGCTCATCGGGCTGGCCATTCCGTCGTCCTTCCTGATCGGCATCCTGCTGCTCGCCATGATGGGCTACACGATCAACATGATCGTGCTGTTCAGCCTCATCCTGGCGGTCGGCATGCTGGTCGACGACGCCATCATCGTCACCGAATTCGCGGAACGGCGCATGAGCGAAGGCATGCCGAAGGCGGACGCCTTCGCGCTGGCCGCAAGGCGCATGGCCGGTCCGGTCATCGCCGCGACGATGACGCGCATCGCCGCCTTCTCGCCGCTTTTGTTCTGGCCGGGCATCATCGGCGACTTCATGAAATACATGCCGATCACGCTGATCGTGACGCTGTCGGCTTCGATGCTCTATGCGCTGGTGTTCGCGCCGACGTTGGGCGCCATCTTCGCCAAGGCGCCCAAGCATCATGAGGACGAGAACCGCGACGGCTGGTACATGGCGCTGGTCAAGCAGGCGGTGCGCTTCCCCATTACTGTGATCCTGCTCACCGTCGGCCTGCTGGTCGGCGTCGGCTTCGCCTATTCGAAATACGGTGCTGGCGTCGAATTCTTCCCCAGCGTCGAGCCGGATTACGGCCTGCTCTACGTGCATGCGCGCGGCAACCTTTCGCTGGCCGAAATGGACGCCGCCACCAAGGAAGCGGAAAACCGGCTGCTCGGCTGGCCGGGGGTGAAGTCGGTCTATACGCGCGCCGGCAAGACGCAAGGCGGCGGCCAGGACATTCCTGAGGATGTCGTCGGCGTCATCCAGTACGAGTTCGTCGACTGGCGCGAGCGCAAGTCGGCCAACCAGATCCTCAGCGACCTGCGCGGCGTCATGGCCGGCATTCCCGGCGTCGATGTCGAGGTGCGCGTGCCGGAGGCCGGCCCGCCGACCGGCAAGCCGATCCAGATCAGGCTTTCGGCCGCCGATCCCAAGGGGCTCGACGACAAGGCGCGCGCGGTGGCGGCGCGGATCGCCAAGATTCCCAACGTCATCGACATATCGGACGGCCTGCCGCCGCCCGGCGTCGACTGGGCGCTCGAGGTCGACCGCGCCAAGGCGGCGCAATACGGCATCAGCCCGACCTCGGTCGGCACGGTGGTGCAGCTGGTGACCAACGGCCTGAAGCTCTCGGAATACCGGCCCGCCGGGGCGGACGACGCCGTCGACATAAGGCTGCGCCTGCCCGAGGACCGGCGCACGCTGTCGACGCTGGATGAGCTGAGGGTACAGACCTCGCAAGGCTCGGTGCCGATCTCGAACTTCGTCGTGCGCAAGCCCGAGCCGACGGTCGGCATCCTCAACCGCATTGACGGCGCGCGCACGGTGGTGGTGCAAGCCAATGTCAGCGCCGGCGCGCAGGTCGCGGCGGTGCAGCAGGAAGTGACCAAGGCCGTCTCCGAGATGGAGCTGGGCAGTGGCATCCGCTGGAAGCTCGCCGGCTCCAACGAGGACAGCGCCGAGGCCGGCGCCTTCCTCAGCAAGGCCTTCGGCGCGGCGATCTTCCTGATCTTCCTGGTGCTGCTCATGCAGTTCAACAAGTTCACCAGCGTCTGGCTGGTGCTGTCCTGCGTGGTCATGGCGACGGTCGGCGTCTTCCTCGGGCTGCTTCTAACGGGCGAAGCCTTCGGCATCGTCATGTCGGGCATCGGCGTCATCGCGCTCGCCGGCGTGGTGGTGAACAACAACATCGTGCTGATCGACACTTACGACCGGTTGCGCGAGGAAGGCTGGGACAAGATGGACGCGGTGCTGCAGACCTGCCGCGAGCGCGCCCGTCCGGTTGTTCTGACGGCGGTGTCGGCGATCCTCGGCGTCTTGCCGATCGCCTTCGGCCTCGGCCTCGAGATCTTCCATCACGAGACGACGATCAACGCGCCGTCGACGCAGTGGTGGATCTCGCTGTCGTCGGCGATCGTCTTCGGCCTGTCCTTCGCCACCTTGCTGACGCTGGTGGTGACGCCATCGATGCTGATGGTGTTCACGCGCAGCAAGGACAGTCGCTTCAACGCGTTTTTCCGGCGGCTGTTCGGTCGCGGCAAGGGCAAGGTTGCAACGACTGTCCCAGGCGACGATGCGGGCGCCGAGCCGGCCATCGCCTTCCAGAAAGCCGCCGAATAAGTCAGCTCAACCAGGAAGATAAAGGCCGCCCGGGGAACAACCGGGCGGCCTTTTGCATTGTCCCAGCATAACTTCACCTCACGGCGAGGGCTTTCTCATGACGGTCAGCACACTTCTCGTCATCATTCTCATCCTCATCCTGATCGGCGCCGTGCCGGCATGGCCGCATTCGCGCTCCTGGGGCTATGGCCCTTCGGGCATCGTCGGCGTCATCCTGGTGGTGCTTTTGATCCTGTTGTTGATGGGCAGAATCTGATCCCTTATACGACCGAGCCTCCTCGGAGGCCCGGTCGTCGTCGGCCGCAGTCAGGCGGCCTCGCGCGAGGCGGGAGCGACGGCAATGCCGATATCCCGCATGGCCTCCTTCACCGCCTGATCGAGACGGGTGTGCGGGATTTCGCCGATGATCTTCTCCAGCCGTGTCGAGGCCAGCTGGTGCTCCTCGAAACGAAGGTAGGACATCGAGACGATCTCACGCCACATCGCCACGAACGGGCTGCCGGCGCGCAGCACCCACCACGGCATGAAGCCGAGCTTCAGCTTGCGCCCGAGCGCATTCTCGGCCGCGGCCTTGATATCGAGGTCGGTGACGGCATGGCCGGGGAAGTTGAGCGCCTCATAGAAGCCGAGCTTGTCGAGATTGCGCGCCAGGCCGACGAAAGCCGCTGCGAAATCCGGCAGATAGGCCCATTCGTGGACGAGATCGGCCGGACCGGGCGCCGTGTAAATGCCCTTCGCCATCTTGGCGGCGACGACCAGATCGAACCAGGAGCCGCTGCCGGTGCCGCCGAAGAAGTCGCCCGCCCTGAGCAGAATGGTGCGCACGCGGCCGGCCTCGGCCTCGCGGCGAAACAGATCCTCCATGGCGACGCGGATGCGGCCCTTCTCGGTCGTCGGCCGGAATGGCGTGTCTTCCGTGATTACGCGAGGCATCGGCGAGCCGTAATTGTAGACGGTGCCGGGGAACAAATGCAGCGCGCCGTTGGCGCCGCAGGCGGCCATGACATTCTCGGCCATCGGCAGGTATTTGCCCCAGTCGGTGT
>NZ_RZOS01000400.1:612-5272 GCF_004022605.1 Mesorhizobium sp. M4B.F.Ca.ET.089.01.1.1 | reverse complement strand
ATCCTCAAGCGTGCGTGCATATATCCGCCGCTGTCGTTCCAGCGAGTCAGCGCGCCGCGACGGCGATGCTTCATTGTCCCAGTTGAGTTTGTCCCAATAGGCCATGACCGCATCGAGCGCTGCTTCAACTCCGATCTCACGCCGTGCCACTTTGCGGACGCCGTCGAGTGCGGCTCCTTCTAGCGCTCGCGCTTCTTCCTGGTTGATGCGCCCTTCAAGAGCCTTGTTTTTCAGCCTGTTGTTCTCGATCGCCTGGGGAATGCGAATAGCCGTGTAATAGGAGAGTTCTCCAGTTCGGCTACGCATCCAATAGTTTTTGCGCGCGTCCTTGAACGCCCTCACCAGGGGAGACGTCGTGTCAAAGCTGGTAACGCCGTGGCGTTCAATATCCGCTAAGTTTTCAATCTTACCGAAACCTAAGAGATGCAAGCGAACATGTTGCGGCAATGCGTCCCGAACTGCCGCCAATGCGCGCCCGATCTGTTCGATTTTAAGCGGAACGGTGCCGCCAACAGCCAAATACGTATATCCCATCTTGGCAAGACCGACCGCAGCATCTGCCATGCTTGGCGCTGACCACCCTTGGATGACGCCCATCGGAACAAATCGGGGGCCGAGGGTCCTTGCAACGTGGATGAACTCTGCTGCATTTTGCTGGGTGATTTCGAAGCGGCGGCGGATCTCTTCTGGTATCTCGGACCTCGAGCGCTCCGCGCCCTGATCGTCGAAATCGAAGATCAGATGGTCCGGCGAGCAGCCATGCGTGAAGCCGCCGTCGCCGTAGAACTCGACGGTGTCCTCCGCTCGATAGGGAGGCTCCGGCATATTCCGGTAGGTGAATGCGCCGCAATCACCCATCATCATGCTGTCGGGAAAGCGATCGTGTGGGTAGCGAAGAAACCGCCTGGCCCCTTCTCGCCGAAATCTCATCAATTGGGCTTCTGTGTATTTCCCCGGAATGAGAGCGTCGCCCACAATACCGCGGGAGACTAGGATGCCGTCGTACGGAGCTACCTCCAAGAACTCGTGGGGAAACTCGTCGTCTCGATGAACGGCGCGACCAGCGCCGTTTCGATCGGCGATGAAATCATAGGCTGGATCGACGAAATCCAGACTGTCGGCAAACACAAACTTCATCACGCGACCCTTGCGAAGGAATGCACGTGATCAAGACGCGCCAGTTGTTCAGAGAGCAGCCGTATGTCTCGGCCGAGGTTCTGGATATCGTTCCAGTCGCGATCTATGTCAGGCCAACGCCCTTTGGTCCAACAGCAATATGGCGCTATGCGCAAAAGTGCATCCATAGCGTGACGCCGCAAATCGTTCGCTCCCAAAGCCCGCGACATAATGCGATCCATCAGATATCCCATCGCCTCAATTCCGGCCGAGTGCATCAGACGGCTCTCCATCGGCGAACGCCCCCAAGCATCGGGAAACACCTCTCTCGCGGCGCCCCAGAAGGCCGTGAGGACGCGGTACATCGACAGACAATCGGCTTCTCGCGACGATGAGGCCTTGTAAGGCGCGAGGGCACCAAGGGGGCTGTTGATGCTGTTGCGCACCACCTTAATCAGAGCCGTATCAATAATCACCGCCTCGGGGTTCTCGTCAGACAACCGCCTGATGAGGTTCCGAAATGGAGAGTCCGATGCCGTGTTGAGCAAGTTCACGATTTCGCTGGGAATGCGACGCGGCGCGAGATCGCGTGGCAGATCGGCCTCCACCTCGGGCAGCAGTTCGTTGATCAATCGCGGTGGCAGTGGGCGCGCCTTGTTGACAAGAATGAATTGCTCTCGATGGGTCGACAAATCTTCAGACACAAAGGCGACCACCGGGACGGGAAAGCCTTTGTCTTTGACTTGTGCGAGCGCGATTGAGCGTTGTTGTCCGTCCACGATCCAGGCGGCCTTTGTTCCGTCCTTTGGAATCGGAATACGCAGGGTGCCTGCGTCAGACGCTTTGACATCCCCGTCGGGTTTGCTGCCTCGACTTTGTGTGAACATTGCGCGCGGCGAGATCGCCAGGATGATAGCATTCGGAAAGAGAACTGAACCCTGATCGAGAAATTCGACGATGGCCTGGACGTGGTTTCGGATCTCCTTGCGCTGGAAGCCATGCAGCGCCCCGTCCGAATCCCTGTGGACTCGGCTTATTTCGGCGATCCTGAGCAAATCGGCACCCGGCACAAAGAAGGCATAGATATCGATCCCGCCGGCTTGTTGCGTCCGCAAAGCTCGGACGGCGAGCACCGGGTCGTTGCTAGGCGAGCGACGGCTCATCCGGCTGTCCTTTCCTCAAGTGCAGCGCGATACAATCGTGAAAAGCGCGCCTGCTCACAGGCAACTCCTTCCCGGTCTCGCAGAACACGCAGTAGGCCTCCGATCCCCGTCGTCTTTGGCAAATGACGTTTAATGAGCGCGAGAATGTCCTCGTCCGGGAGGCGCGGCCGTTTCCGACGCACCGGCGCATGTCGCCCAGCCAACGCCGTCTGAACCCAACGTTGATGGGTCAACGCATCGCCGCCAGGGCAGGCAGCCAGGCCTTCCGAGATGAAGTGCAACAACGCGCGCTGCGGAAAGTCCGCCCGCGTCCCCGCCAATATAGCCTCAAGACGTTCATCATAGGGCAAGAGGGTGGACGCAAAGCGGGACGGCAAGGCAGCGTCGAGTTTCACGCCGATAATGCGCAGCCGTGCTACCTCGGCATCGCCTAGCGCATCGAGGTTCGATGCCAACATCCGCGCATAAGGTTGAGTCAGCGCAATAACAAAGGGCTGCGACGCATTCTTCTTCAGAACGCTCGCAAGCGGGGTCGCATAGGGCCCTGTATTGACAGCGCGCCACCATGAAGCCGCGTCGAACCTGCCGTTGACTCGGACGGCGATGCTATCCGGGCCCAGGCCGCTGACGGTAAGACCATAGGCAGGAACCTGCCTATGAGACGCCACCAAGCCAAGCCCCGCCGAGACGATGTAGAGCGGCGCACCTACTATCGCGGAGGCTTGCCGAGCGAGTTGAAATCCTCGCCCACCGTAAAGCTCCGCTGCTTCGCAGGCGACAGGCAGCTTCGCAAGTCGTTCGAGCCACGCAGTTTCGAGATCGGATTGGTCGGAACGGCGAAGCGAAACTGCGGATGCATTGCTATCTGGCCGGAGACGCTTGCGGCTGGCGCAAGGGACGAGAACTGCGGCAGCCCCACCACACATGTCCGCAATCTGATCCGTATTTTGCATGCCATTCTGCCCAATAACTGGTGCCAAATTGATGTCGGTGAACTTAGGAGAAACTACTTGAATACGCCTTAGCCAGCGCTCTTCGCATCAGTGGTGGCCCGAATTGCAGCCTATAGAAGTCGCCTAGCCACAGCTACGAAAAAATGACAGAAGCGTCAACCTATCCCCTGCATTGCTTGAGGTCAGCGCGCCAAAGCGCAAAGAAGGGCGCAGTTTCCGTAAGTGAGAATGCGGACGCGATCCAAAAACTGCACGTAATTCGCGACCTAACTAAAGGGACGCGGATCTGATTCGTCGCATTCGGTGTCGCTTGGCAGTTATTGCACTATGCGCTCATTTCGTTCAGGTGGGGCATTTTCGAATTCGACGAGTGGAACATAGAATTGCCACAGCGGGGTCGTGCCCAGACAATTTGGAGCGGAGCAGCCTGGCGTAGCTTGGTGTGATCGAGCCCATAGCATCCTGGGCCACCACCGACCTCGAGAAGGCGCCAGACAGAAGGTGCCTTGGGCGGTCCTGCGTCGTCACTTCTTACAGAAACTCGTCAACCGACCGGTCGTCGCGAATGCCCTTGAACGATGGATGGCGGAGCTGGTGATCCTCGGTCCAGCCGCGGTATTCAACGTCGACGACAATCTCCGGCCGCGTCCAAATTGCACCTTTCACTTTGAGACTGGGAATAGACGATTTCTCGGCTTCAGCGGCTTTGAGCCGGCGCATCATGTCGGTGCCGGTGCGTGCATTGAAGCCTGTGCCAACGCCGCCGGCGAAGACCAGCCTTCCTTCCTCGACATTCGCTAGGAGGATACTCCCCAGGCCGCCGTAGCTGTTGCCTGGCTCGTAGCCGATGACGATGAACTCATCACTCAGCACGCATTTTGTCTTCACCCATTCCTGGCGCCGGCCGGATCGATATGGACTAATGCGCAGCTTGGAAACGATGCCCTCGAAACCGAACTGGCAGACTTGTGCGAGAATGTCGCTGCCGCCGCTGATCTCGTCGCTCAAAACGATACCGTTCGGCGGCGCCTCACCCAGCAGATCAACCAGCCCTTCTCGCCGATCGACGAGTGGCCGATCGCGAAGGTCCTCGCCGTTGAGCTTGAGCAGGTCGAAGACGGCAAGCATGATGTCCTGACGTCTCCCGCTGCGGCCAAGAGCCCGCTGAAGACTGGAAAAGTGGGACAATCCCTTCTCGTCGGGGACGAACGCCTCACCGTCTATAATCGCGTCCGACGCGTCGAGCTCGGCTACCGCCGTGACGATGGTCGGAAACTTGACGGTCCAGTCGTGGAGATTGCGGGTAAGGATTTTAACCTTGCCTCTGTCGAGATAGACGCCGATCCGATAGCCGTCCCATTTGATTTCGTGCAGCCAATCAGGGCCTTGCGGGACGCGATCAACCAGAGTCGGCAGTAGCGGCGGGGT
>NZ_RZOS01000400.1:0-602 GCF_004022605.1 Mesorhizobium sp. M4B.F.Ca.ET.089.01.1.1 | reverse complement strand
GGATCACTCCGGCCGGCAGGCTGGGCCGGTCACGGGCGCTGGTGGCACGGCGGGCCCATTTCATGAATCTTTCCGATCCCGTGATCTGGTGGTCTTGGGCTGCGCTTTGCCCTTCTCGATCTTGATGATCTGTGGCGAGTCTCCGGGGACGGTGGTTTTTCCGGGATGCCCGAAAAGCGCGAATGTCACGCGGCCGTCATCCCATACCTTCGCCACATCGACTATGGTCGGACGATCGCCCGGCCGGATCTTGGGAGACGGCATCAGTGTATGGAGCAGATAACATCGGCAAACATCGAGCCGGTGCGATTGAACAAGCGAATTGCCGCCAATATCTCGCGGTCATCCATGGTGTCGCTCCAGCTGTTAGCGATCGACTGGACTTCCCAGCTGTTGCCGTGCTTGGCCCTGGCAACGGCAAGCTCGCGTCGGATCTCGCACCGGACGGCTTCATCGAGGCAAATGACCGCGGTCTCGCTCATATCGAAAGAATATACAGCGGCCAAATTTGTTCCAGAACCTTGACTGCCAAAGGCAGTGGCCGGAGTCTCCTCTCTCAGAATGACAGAGAGGGTGTCGCCGGCTTTCAGTGAGTTCTCGTA
>NZ_RZOS01000003.1:0-54044 GCF_004022605.1 Mesorhizobium sp. M4B.F.Ca.ET.089.01.1.1 | reverse complement strand
CCGGCCAGACCACACCCAAACCGGGGCTCATCCGGGTCGGCAGCGGCGGCGCCGCGATCGAGGTCGAGGTCTGGCGGCTTTGCGCCGATGCCTTCGGCCGTTTCGTCGCCGCCATTCCGCCGCCGCTGGGCATCGGTAGTATAGAGCTTGATGACGGAAGCGTCGCCAAGGGCTTCCTGGTGGAATCCGTGGGCTTGCTAGGCGCCTCTGATATCTCGTCATTCGGTGGCTGGCGCCGCTTTCGGTCGGATCGCGTTCCCGCTTGAGCCCTTAGTCAACGGTGTTTGCGAAAAGCAAGGACGGCTCAGGGACCCCGAGGCAGGTTGAACGCTAATATCTTCGCTTCGAGGCCGGAGAGTTGCCATTCCGTCTTCGGCCCAAAGCTGCCCGTCAGGAAAGCGCCTCATCTCGGTCGTCGCGCGGATCCTGCCCGCACCCCAATAGCAGACAACTGAGTGAATAGGCGAAGGTGAGGGGCGTTTGCGCCCTCAACGGACATTGATCGATGAAACCCACGGGCATTGCCCTCATAGTCAAAAGACGAGCCTACATCTGACGAGAGCAAGCCGGCGATCCAAAGGATGCGCCCTTTAGTCGGGAAGGCCAGCCTTGCGGTAGCCTTCGACGAAGCGCTGGAGCACTTCCTCGTTGTCGAATGGCTGCGATGTTGCCCAGTGCCCGATGCTGAAATGGGGATCGCTCATCAGGAAGAATTCCGCCTCTTGACGAGCTTCATCAAGGCGCCCGAGCTGCGCAAGGGCTGCCGCTAAGATGCGCCGCGACGTGGTGCGGTAGGTTCCGGCCTGCGTAAGGCCTCGACCGCAGATTGATAGTCGCCGAGCGCATAATAGGCTTGACCGGCCATCCAGTAGTACCATCCCGGAGGGTGCGGATTGAGCCGCAACGCCCGCTTCACAAATTCGACGCCCTTGACGGCGTCGCCCCTTAAGGTGATGAGATCCGAGCGCATCGCCCAGGCATCGGCATGATTGGGATCGAGCTTGAAGGTCGCTTCGAACTCAGCATCCGATTCCGGGAAGCGCCGTTCGTGACTAAGTATGATACCCAGCAACCAGCGGTTCCCGGCATCGTTAGGGTCGAGCGCCACTGCCCGCTGAGCTTCCGCGAGGGCGCGAGGCTGGTTGGTTTCCCTCGGCTCGTTCCAGAACAGCCAGCCGAGCCAAAGATTGAGGGCCAGCAAGCTATGTGCTTCGGCATAGTCGGGATCGAGTCCGATCGCCTTTTCCAGGAGGGTGCGCGCTTCCCGCGCGCCTAACCCGGTCTGAAAACTGACACCGCGGGCTCGCACGCAGAGGTCATACGCTTCGAGACTCGTCGGCCGTTTGCGCGCCGGCTGTCCGGCCAATCGACCGACGAGGGCTTCGACGATCTTGGCCGTGACCTCATCCTGCACTGCAAAGATATCCTCGAGGCTGCTGTCGTAACGCTCGGCCCAGATATGATCGCCGCCGACCGCGTCGATCAGCTGCGCATTGATGCGCACGCGCCCCGCGGCGCGCCGGGCGCTGCCTTCAATCACATAGCGCACCCCAAGATCACGCGCGGCCAAACGCACATCGACCGACCGCCCCTTGTAAGCAAAGGTCGAGTTGCGCGCGATGACGAAGAGGCCGGCTGAGCGAGACAGGTCGGTGATCAAGTCTTCGGTCAAGCCGTCGACAAAGGTTTCCTGCTCCGGATCGTTGCTCATGTTGGTAAAAGGCAAGACCGCGATCGAGGGCCTGTCGGGCAGTTCCAGCGATGCCAGTCGCCCTACCGGAGCCGCTCTCGGAAGCTGCAGGTTCACGCGATAGCAGTATACCGGCTCGGCTATGTTCTTCACCCGCTGCTCGCCCATGGGCTCGAACGCAAACGCTAGCTTCTGCCTGACCTCCTTGGACACCTTCTCCGAAACGCAGATGCCACCGGGCTCGGCGAGTTGTTGGAGGCGCGACGCCACATTCACACCCTCGCCATAGCGATCGTCCCCTTCGACGATCACTTCCCCAAGGTTGATTCCGATCCGGACTTCGAAGCGCTGGTCTTCGGCGACGCTTGCGTTACGTTCCGCCATGCCGCGCTGAAGCGTGACCGCGCATTCGACTGCATCTACCACGCTGCCGAACTCCGCCAGCAGGCCGTCTCCCATCAGCTTGAAGATTCGCCCGTGTCGCGTCTCGATTTCCGGCTCGAACAGCTCTTTGCGGCCACGTTTCAGCCGATCGAAGGTGCCCGCTTCATCCGCCTCCATGAGCGCCGAGTACCCTACGACATCGATGGCAAGGATGGCAGCGAGCTTCCGCTCCATGTTGAGCCCCAGTCAAGATTCGCGACACGCAAGCCGCGGGCCCGAGGGACCGGCGCCTCCAGCGTGCCCTCACTGGTCTATCATACCACAGATCACGCTTCTTGAGGCTATGACTCGCGCGACGCCTTGGCGATCCCTGCCGCAGCGCCACTGACGAGCGGGTCCCACCTTACCTGCTGCTTGTTCGCGGCAGTTGCCCCGCAATCGGACAGTGACGGCTTCGGGTCCAATTCAGGACCTTAGCTCCATCGGTTAAAATGTCCGCTATTCGCTTCGCATACAAACGCCAGAACGGCCTTTCCGCGTCTCGATAATCGCACGTTTAGGGTCGCCTTTGACGCGGATCCGTTCAGTTTCGCATGCCGAAGGAACCGCGGCTTTGCGCTGCATGTCGGCCGTATAGTTCACCTTTGCATTTCCTGAAAGCTGACGTGCAGCGACTGCACTCGCGACCTGGTGATGCCAAGTGAAGGTCTAACCGACGAACGGAAATGCAGAGCCGTCTTACCCGATTGGATCCACCATCGCCTGTGACAGGCGGGTGAACCGGTGGAATGGCCACAGAAGAAAAGGGCAAATGAGGAGGGCGGCAGCGCCCAGGTCGAGCGCGGCCGTCGCGGTGCCAGCCCAAACGGCAAGCCTGCCGCCGATCGCTGGCGCGGCCAGCATGCCGGCATAGTAGACGGCGTAGAACACTCCCATCCCGATCGATCGCGTCCTTTGATCGAGCACGCGCGTGGGCAAGCTCATGATCGCGCCGGCCGGCAGGCCGCATACGATCCCCGTGGCGATGATGAGGGGCAGCAATGGTCCGTTCCGCGACAGAAGGAGCATCAGCATTGCGAAACCCGCACAGCCTAGAGTGAGAATCGCACCGCCCCGTCTGGTGCGATCGACCAGCAAGCCACCCAGCGGGACTGAAAGCATAGCCAGCCAAAGCACGACACTGATCGCCGAGCCTGCCGCCGCGTTGGACCATCCGCGATCGACAAGCATCTCGGGACCGAAGCTGAAGACCATTGCGAAGCCGACATTGTAGAGGCACCAGATCAGGCCGGCGGTGACCAGCGCATAGCTTGTACCGGCTGAAATGGCCAAGCGCGCTATTCTCCCGGCATGTGACGCCTCCGGGGCGCGATAGACGAAGGCCATGAGGCCGATGCCAACCATAATCAGAACCGAAACGGCAAGGCCGACTGCGGCCATCCCAAACGTCGTCCCGATTGCCGGCAGCAGCATGAGAGCGATGGCGATACCCGCTGGCCACGAGTTGATGTAGATAGCCATCGCGGTTGCGATCTCCCGGCCGGCAAACCAGTCGGCGACCATCTTGGTCATCAGGACATTCAGGAGGACACCGCCTGTGCCGCCGATCAGTCGGCCACCGATCTGCAGGCTCCAGGATGTCGAAGCCGTCGTCAGCATTTCACCCGCCAGCATCATCAGCAGGCCGGCGAGAACGGTCGACTTGTCGCCATGGCGCTGGCCGATCGTCGCGCCGGGCAGGGCCAGTGCGACCCCCGGCGCCAGATAAAGGCCGATCAGAATCCCGATGTCGGCCAGGCTCGCCCCGAGGCTGTCGCCGACAAGGGGCGCGACAGCGGCAATGCTCTGAAATTGAAAGGCCATTGCGGTGCGGGCGACGAACAGGACCGCAAGGATTGTCCAGCGACTGCGCACGGTTCCCCCCACGGAGCCCGAACTAGCCAGGCCGTATGTTTTGGTTCAACCGGAAGAAATTGGTCGGGTCGTATTGCTTCTTGATGGCGACGAGGCGCGCATAATTTCCGCCGTAAGCATCCCGCACGCGCTCGTCGCCCTCATCGCCGAGATTGTTGGCATAGACACCGCCGGTGGAGAATGGTCTGACCGCGTTCCACAACTCGCGCGCCCAGCGGATGTTCGCCTCGTCATCGGCCGGATTGTCCCAGATGGCGATCGGGAAGCAGTCAAGGGCCGCGTCGCGGTTGGCATAGGGCGAGTGTGACGCGGGCACGCGAGCGATCGCGCCGCCGACCTGCTGGAAAACCAGCAGGGACGAATGATTGGGAGCCCTCGCGTAACTGCCGAGCAGCGCCTCGATCGCACCATCGCTGATCTCGCGCAGGAACTGCGCCTTCCAGTAATAGCGCCGCCCGCGCGGAAAGAGGCTGTCGCCCGCCGATTGAATCTGGAGATAAGGAACGGCCTGAAGGCGGCTGTCGATGGGCGATCCGAATTGCATCAGCGGCGCGATGACGGATTCGCCCGCTTCGGGCGACCCGACATAGCAAGCCGAGATATTGAAGGCGCGGTCACCCGAGGGCAGCGTGACGAGCGCGGCGTCGACGCTCACCTCGTCCGGGGCGTCACGGGAGAATTTGTCGTAAAACCGCATGGCCTCGCGCGCATGATCGTAGCCATGAAGCACCGAGCCCACGAGAAGCGACGGGCCGATCGGGTGCAGCCGGTATTCGAACCTCGTCACGATGCCGAAATTACCGCCGCCGCCGCGTAAGGCCCAGAACAGGTCGGGATGCTCAGTGGCGCTTGTTCGCAACAGCTGTCCATCGGCCGTGACAATTTCGGCCGCGATCAGATTATCGCAGCTCAGGCCGTGCTTTCGTCCGAGCTTGCCGAAGCCTCCACCGAGCGTGAGGCCGGCAATACCGGTGTCGCCATTGACGCCCATGGTCGTCGCAAGACCATACGCTTGTGTGGCAGCGTCGAGCTCGCCGAGGGTCAGACCAGCCTCGGCCCTGGCGATGCGACGCTCAGCATCGACCGCGATCGTCTTCATGCGGGACAGATCGATCACCATCCCATCGTCGCAGACGGACAGACCGGCGACGTTGTGGCCGCCGCTGCGAACCGCCACGAGGCAGCCTTGCGACCTGGCATAGGTCACGGCATGGACGACGTCATCGGGATCGGCGCAAAAGACGATTGCGGCGGGACGTTTGTCGATCGCCCCGTTCCAGACCCTGCGCGCTTGGTCGTAGGCAGCGTCCTTCGGCAATACCAGTTCGCCCCGTAAGCCTTGGCGGAACTGTTCGATCGCCGTGATCGAGGAATCGGATCGGCCCGATGGCACGTCGGTCTGTCGCGGAAGCTCCATCCTTGCTGTCCTCGGTTCCAACAGGACCACGGTCTCATAGCGTCCGGCCTTCTGCAAAAGCGAAATTCTTAGCTACTAGGTGAGAGGAATTCATCTACACTGGCAGCATGAGGAACACTCCGCCGCTCCGCGCCTTGCATGCCTTTGAGGCCGCTGCCCGGCACGGCAGCTTCAAGGCCGCGGCGGTGGAGCTCGGCGTGACCCCGACGGCGATCAGTCACCAGGTCCGCCTGCTGGAAGAGATATGCGGCCTGAAGCTGTTCCAGCGCCGACCGCGCCCGCTCGCGCTGACGAGCGCGGGAGCGCGCCTGTTCCCGATCCTGCGCAACGGCTTTGATATTCTCGCTGGTTCCCTTGCCGCGGTCGCCGACTCGGATGTTCAAACGCCGTTGCGGGTGACAAGCCCGAACGCTTTCGCGAGCCGCTGGCTCGTGCCCCGGTTGCCGAAATGGCGAGAGGTCAACCCGGCCGTGCCCCTGGAGATCATCGGCACGGACGCGCTGCTCGATCTGCGCGCCGGCGCCGCCGATGTGGCGGTCCGCTACACACGGCGCCCGCCTTTGGGATTTGCCGCGCAAGAGCTGTGCCGCGATTCCTTCTTTCCGATTTGCAGTCCGCGATTGCTGGCAGGCGATGGGCGGCCGGTCGAGCGTGCCGCCGACCTACTGCGCTATCCGTTGATCCATTTTGACTGGATGAACCGGGATCCGGACGCTCCCACCTGGCGCCGATGGCTGGCAACGGCGCGTTCAATCGATCCGGACCTGATCCCGGACAAAGCCTGGGATTTGAGCTTTCGCGAAGAGCTGCATGCGATCGATGCAGTTGTCGCCGGGCAAGGCATTGCAATCTTAAGTGACGTCGTGGTTGGCCGTGAACTGGAAACTGGCACGCTCGTCAAAGCCCATCCATTGTCCTTGCCGGGCTACAGCTTCTATGTCGTATGGATAAACCACAGTCAGCGATCCGCGGTGATGGAGTCTTTCCTGGCGTGGATGAGAACCGTGATCTAACGGCTGGCGCATGCGGTTGCATGGATGGGTGAGCTTCAGATCTACTTAGGCGATCCGCAAGCGGCACTGATAGCTTGTGGCGCGGCCCTCCGTATAAATCCTCGTCCACCCGGTTGGTATTTCTGGATCATGGGAATAGCGCAGATTTCCTCCGGTCACTATGAAGAAGCTGTTGCTTCGTTGAGCCGGGAAGAAACGTACGGGACGGGTTCGAGGGAGCACTAGGTTCCCGCGCTTGCCCTTGCAGGTCGCGTTCCTGAGGCAGAGGAGGAAGCCCGCCTATTTCTTGCGGGCAATCCAAATTGGAGGGTCGGTGATTTGGTGGCGAACTCACCTTTTAAGAGGCCGAGTGATGCGCAGCCGTTCGTTGATGGCTGGCGTCTGGCGGGCTTGCGGGACTAGATGGCGCTTGAAGCGGATTGAAATCGGTAAGAAGTTTTCCGTCTGGACAATTCGAAGGTTTTTGAGGAGATCGCCACCATCATGAGCGCTCAAGGCTTGCCCAGCGTTCTCGCATTTGAACGCTACGACCCGACTGACGCCTCGCTGGACTGGCTGCGCGAGCGTGGAGTCAACGTCATTTTCGGAAATGCGCTCTGGGAAATGCCGTTCGAGCGCTTCACCGAGGATGAGCTGATTGCCAAGGCACACGGCTGTGTCGCCTTGATGGGGGCAAGCGGCACCCGCATCACCCGGCGTGTCATGCAGGCGCTTCCGGATCTGCGCTACATCTCCAAATATGGCATTGGTGTCGACAGCATCGACATCGACGCCGCCACCGAGCACGGCATTCTGGTTTCCAGCACGCCGAACGATTTTCAGATCTTCACGGTCAGCGAGCACGCGGTCGCCCTGATGCTGGCAGTCGCCAAACAACTTGGTACGTGGACGCCCGACTTCATGCGGCGTGGCGGATGGCGCGGCCTGACACATGGCGCGACGCTGCGCGGCGCCACCATCGGTATCCTCGGCCTCGGTCGTATCGGTCGCGGCGTGGCGCAACGGCTGTCGGGATGGGAAGCCCGCATCGTGGCTTATGATCCCTTTCTGAAGGAAGCGCCTGAAGGCATCGAACTTGTCGATTTCTCCACCCTGGTGGAGCAATCCGACTTCCTGACCCTGCACGCAACGCCGAGCCCAGATAACCATCACATCCTGAACGCCGCCGGCTTCGCTAAGATGAAACCGTCGGCCATCGTCGTCAACACTGGGCGCGGATCGCTGATCGACTACACGGCCCTGCGAGCAGCGCTAGCCAATCGCCAAATCGCGGGTGCGGCGCTCGACGTGTTCGACCAGGAGCCGCCGAAGACCGACGATCCGCTGTTTTCGCTACCCAACGTCTTGTGCACGCCGCATGTCGCGGCCTGGACGACTGAAGGAACTCAGGCCATCGGCTGGCATGCGGCCAAGAACCTGTGGGCGATGATGAGCGGCGAAGGACATGCCGATATCGTCAACCCGCAAGCCAAGCAGCGCAGGAGTGCGCCCTTGCTCAGCGACGTCTGATTCCAGGAGGCTGCGTGAATGCTCATCCCCTCCTGTCTCGGTTGTGGCCACCTGCTTCCATGTTTCGGCATCGGGTCACGTCTCGACGATACCACCTAACCTGAATGTCAGCTCTCGAGGATTCGCAGTCCGAACCCGCCGGTCTTCTCTCGGCCCCGAAGAGGACGTCGAAAGTAGGTGAAGCGTGGCCCGGACGGTGTCGCTGCGCACCTGACGGGTGCGCATACACCGGCAACGCTTACCCGGACAGCCTTATCCAGTCATCAAGCTGAGTGGCAGGTGCCATCACGACACGTCATACTGCTGCGCCAGCGAGTCGGAAAGCTGGTCAGCGAAACGGGCAGCGGCCACCGGCAGGGTGCGGCCCTTGAGTTGGCCGACATAGAGCATGCCAGCGGGCACGTCGCGCGGGTCGAGCGGCCGGGAGATCATATCACCGGTCATGGTCTGGTGGGACAGGCCAATTGGGAAATGGAAGGTGATGATATCCTCCGAGATAGCGTGGTTGCGCAGGAATTCGAAGCTGTCCGATTGAATCACCGGCTCCAGCTGCAGCGATGACGATTGCGCCCCGATGTCGAGCAGGTAGCGCACGCCGTAACTTGATGTGGGAAGCGCGATTGGATAGTCGAGGCAAGCGCGCAAGCGCACCGTCTCGTGAGAAGCCAGCGGATGATCGGGCCGCATAACCGCATGCACCGGCTGGTGCACCCGCATCAGCGTCATGAAAGCAGCCAGCCGGGTTGGCTCGTAGACGATGGCGATGTCGGCCGTGTGATCGACCAAGGCACGCTCGGCCTCCTCCCGGTCGCGCAGGTGCACTCCGAAGGTCACATTCGGATGTTCCTTGCGGTAGAGTGAGATCTGCATCGGCAAATGGTAGGGCAATAGCGCTTGGCTGCAGGCGATCGCCACATGGCCACGCCGGGCGCCAGCAAGGTCTGCAATCTGCGATTTCACGTGCTCCATATCGGATAACTGGTTGCGCATGTGCTGCACTAGAAGTTCGCCGGCGCTGGACAATCGCACGCCGTGAGGCAGTCGCTCGAAAATCGCAACGCCGAGTTCGGCCTCCATCGCCAATATACGCCGGTTGAGCGCCGTCGAGGTTATGGCGAGCAATTCTGCGGCGGCGCGGATCGAACCGGTCTTGGCCACCACATCGATATAGTGAGCGGAGTTCAGGTAACGCATCGGCAGCCTCCGGCACCACCGCTGCAATTCTTGCAGCAGGCTGAACAAAACATAGCACAAGACAGCAGCACCGTCATCGACATAATTAAACCTGTCGACATATGAGTGAAGAAATATCTTCAAGCGACATCGATCATTCAGAATTAATGAAAGGTGGGGCAATGGATTTGTTCCATCTCTTCCTGTAACTTATTAATCAAAAGGAACAACCATGCGCTACGTATCAATTGTAAGCTTTAGTCTCTCTCGGTATTGTTGCCTTGCAAATGTATCGGAGATTGCCTCCGAACAATGCGGTGACGTGACAGCGTGATAGGGACTACCAGGTTATACTAGTCAATGTAGTGTAACTCCCAAGGTTGGGATCGATGAAAGTGTCTAGCGGATGTCGGCGAGCATAAAAGCTGCCGCTCTTTGGTGCGGCAATAACGATTCGCTAGTAAAGAAAAACCCGCCATTTGAAATCTCTTGTGCGGAATACTTGTTGGGCGTTAGTGCGCGGGTCGCGCGTATGCGCGCCGAGAATACCATCACTTTTTCGCCCGCCGACCGCTGCCGCCTTCTAGCTGTGGTCATATGGCATAAGGTCCTTGAACAGAGCTTGGTTACGCCAAATGTCATGTTTCGATTTCTGGAGCAACCGAACCGTAGATGCCACTTCAACATTAAGGAACGACTAGATGACGTCGATCACCTCTTCCAGACTTACCTTCCTTGTATTTACCGCCGGATGCATCGCATTGGCGTTACTCTTCCACTACGCGCCGGCTGGGGATTTTCCCTCGAAATATGCCAGGACCGCCCCGGCGGCGCTGGCCGCGCAACCGACGCGCATAGACATCGACAACGAGGCGCACGCGATCCGCTTCTACATCGACGGCAACCAGGTCGCCGTGCTCGACGCGACTGGTTTCAAGCCATGAGGCCACAGAGCCAGGAGAGCAAAACCGTCAGGAAATTCGTTATGTCAGGGCTGTTCGTCGTGCTTGCCCTGTCGCAGACGGCGGAGGCCCAGAAGAAAGTCCCGGTGACGCAGGAAGTTGCCGCCAAGGCCGAGCAGGCCAAGCCGCCGCTGGACAACATGGCCACAGGCGGGGTCAAGCCCGCGGCGCAGGCAAATGTGCCGGCCACCGACGGGTCGCAGTACCCGCCGGCACTGTATTTCAATTTCCAGTAGGTCGTTGCTTGCCGGGGGAAGTGGCAGAACGGCGGCGACATCCTCCTGATCATCAAGGACATTGCGCCGCATCGGCTCGTGTGAGGCGAGCGGCGTTATGCCGCCGCTGCGAGAGCGGCGAACGTCTATAGCCGCTACGAAGGCGCGTGCCTGATCTTCCGCCAGACGATTGCTCAGCGGCCTTGCGCGCCACTATGGCGGAACCATTGTTCTGCTCGGCGACGCTCTGTCGAGAACGCAAATGTCGAAGGACGCCCTAGGATAAGGTAGTGCGCGTCCCGGCACGTGCCGGTCAATCGTTTCGGGCGAAAAACAAAAAAGGAGCGTCCGAGATGGGACGCTCCAGAAGCTCGCCGCATTAACCCTTAGGTTTGCGCTGGGCAGGAGCTTTCTTGGCTAAGGTGGGCTGCGGTTTGCGTCCGAGCCCCGCCGCCTTTGCGAGCGTCGATCTTTGAGCCGCGTAGTTCGGCGCAACCATCGGGTAATCCGGCTTCAATCCCCATTTCTCGCGATATTCGTCCGGAGTGAGCCCGTAGTGTACAGCGAGATGCCGTTTCAGCGATTTGAACTTCTTCCCGTCTTCCAGGCAGACGATGTAGTCCGGCGTTACCGACCTTCTGGGATTTGTGGCTGGCTCCTGTCTCGGCAACTCAGTCACGCTCGGCTGGCCAAGGCCTGTCAGTGACGAATGAATCGACGCGATGAGATCTGGCAACCCAGCAACGGGTAGTGGATTTTGGCTGACATAGGCAGAAACAATGTCTGCAGTCAGCCCGACGAGATCGGCCGTTTGGGCTTCGTTCTGATCGCTCAAGTATTCGCTCCTAAAATAGGGATAAAGCACGCCTCACGCATCTGTCCTATACCGCAATTTTGAGCGATGCCGAGATAAATCCCACCAGCGAAGCTGTGAGATGGATTTCGCTGAGGCGAAACTCGCCGAGTGCGTCTAATTCGCCTGGGGTTCCTGGAAGCTTTTCGAACTTTCTGCGTCGCGCATCAGGCTGAATTGCGGGTGCTTATGGACAAAGTGGGACATTCGGTATTTGGGCGTTCTGGATGGCAGCTTCGCGCCTCATGTCGGCCGTTGAAGTCAGCTTCGCCAATGCCTCAAAGCGGACATAACCGGCGACCTCGCTAGACCTCGTGGTTCGCCGAGAGCCGCCGTTGGCGTATTTACGACCGGCACACTTGTCAGTCAGGCAGCCCGGCCTTGCGCATCCCCTCGACGAAGTGTTGGACCACGACCAAATGGCGCGCCGGCTGGGAGGCAGCCCACCGTCCTAGGGAAAACTGGGGGTTATTGGCTATAAAGATGTTCGCCTCTCGACGAGCTTCGCGGTCGCGATCCACCAGTGCAAGCGCGGCTGCAAGCACCTTCCTTGATCCCGAGCGATAGGTCGCCTCATTGCGCAGGGTGTCGATTGCCGCATCATATCGGCCGGCAGCGTAGTGGACCATTCCCAAGATCCAGAAATACCAGCCGGCTGGGTGCGGATTAAGCCGAAAAGCTCTGAGGATCATGTCCCTGGCCTCAACGATACGGCCGTCCCACATCAGCATTTCGGCACTCATAACAAGGGTATCCGCGTGGTTGGGATCGAGCGCCAGAGCGGCGGCGAAAGCGGCTTCCGACTCTGCCCAACGACGCTCATAGGCCTGCAGGTAGCCAACCACCCAGTGATTGCCAGCGTCGTTCGGGTCGAGTTCTACGGAACGAAGCGCAAACTCGATCGACTCTAGCCTCTTAGTTTCCGGCGAGCCTATGCTGTGAGCCCAATACGACCAAAGCGTGAAGGCCAGCCAGCGCATGGCTTCAGCATAATCCGGCTCGATCGTGACCGCTTCTCTCAGCAGGATCTCGCACTCGCGGATTGCTTCGGCGGATCCGGCAAGGTGGGCGATGAGTGGACGCGCCCGCAAGCAGAGCTCATAGGCCTCGAGATTTTTCGGGCGGCTGCGCGCAGGCAACGTGGTAAGTCGGCCGACAAGGGCCTCGACAATTTTGCCCGTTACCTCGTCCTGCACCGAGAATATGTCTTCGACGCTGCGGTCGAACCGCTCAGCCCAGAGGTGATCGCCGCCGGTCGCGTCGATAAGCTGGACGTTAATCCGAACACGTCCGTCGAGGCGGCGCGCACTGCCTTCCAACACATAACGGACGCCAAGCTCGCGGGCGATCTGGCGGACGTCTATCGCCTTGGCTTTGTAAGCAAACGTGGAGTGTCGCGCGATGACGAACAACCCCTCATTTCTAGACAGGTCGGTGATTAGGTCTTCAGTCAGCCCATCCGCGAAGACGTCCTGCTCGCGATCGCCGCTCATGTTGGTGAACGGAAGAACCGCCAAAGAAGGCTTGGCGGGAAGCCTCGGCGGGGTCGGTTCGATGACACTTTCGATATGACCGCCCGGCAGCGGCCGCAGACGATACACGCGCACGGGCTCGGCAATATTCTTTAGTGCTTGCTCTCCCAAATCGTCAAAGGCGGCGTCGAGCTTGCGCTTTACCTGGTCGAACACGCTCGCGGAAATGCACACTTCGCCAGGCTCCGCGACGGTTTCGAGCCGCACCGCAACATTGACACCGTCGCCATAGATATCGCTCCCCTCGACGATAACGTCACCGAGGTTGACCCCAATGCGCAAGGTGATGCGCTTGGGCTCAGGCAGTGGCCCATTCGCCTTCGCTATTTCGTGCTGCAGATCAAGCGCGCATTGAGAGGCGTTCACCGCGCTTGCGAACTCCACCAGCACCCCATCGCCCATCACCTTTACGAGACGCCCATGGTATTTGGCGATGAGAGGTGCCAGGACTTCGCTGCGCCGCTGCTTCAGCGCTTTGAGAGTCCCCACTTCGTCGAGCCCCATCAGGCGCGAATACCCTACGACGTCCGCGCACATTATCGCGGCGAGGCGTCGCGGCGCGCTATGTTTGGCCATCCGTCACCAGAACGATCGTGACTGCTGCATCAGGATAGTCACGGCGTGCAGACAAGTCCATAAGTGTCGCTGTTCCTTCGGTGAGCCTGGACGATCAACCAACCGATGCTTTCCCGCCACGACAGGATCAGAAGCGCCCCAGTCTGCCGAACGTCGGCCTTGCGCTTCAGATCAGCCACTGGCACCGCACCCGTGAAGTGACCGGTTTCAGCCGTTGGCAGACGATATTCGTAAGCCGGGGTGGCGACTCGTTCAACTGGCTCACCATCTCCGGCTTTGCCGACGTGCCGCGCCGTCAGCTCATACTGGAAAACGGCGGCAGGCCGCCGCCGCGCCCGCTGCTCGGCGCGACCCACACAATCAGCTTGCAGTCGCTCAGCGCCCAAGGGGTATGGCATCGTGAATGGCAGCCTGGCCTTCGGTGACGACGTCGACGACCACATGCGGTTCGCAGACGAAGCCTCGGCCTACGCGAAGCGGGTGATCGACGAGTACATCGAGCGCGCCGGCATCGATGCGCCGCCGGCTGACGATGATCCTGCTGAAACGGTTGCGTCGAGCGTGCCGAGCCCGCCGATCCGATCGATCGACTTGGCCGCAAGCGGCATCTCTTCGATCATCTGGTGCACCGGATTCTCGGGCGACTTTTCATGGGTGAAGATTCCCGGGGTCCTCGATGAGGCCGGCCAGCCGAAGCACGAGGACGGTATAGGCACCATTCCCGGGCTCTATTTCGCCGGCCTCGACGTTGCGGTAACGCGGAAATCAGGCACCATTCCGGCCGTTGCAGAGGAGGCGGACCATCTGGTGAGCCACATCGCAACAAAGTGACTCGACCTCAGGAGGAAGCAGACGAACGGGCCGCTGGCCTGGCCGTGGTCGCCGGTCAAGGGAACGAGCAGTGCAACGTATAGACGGTCCGTTGGCAGTGATCAGATCGGCGCGGCCATCGATCGTTGGGCTTAGGATTCTAGATATCGGCTGCGGCACCGGCAGTTTTGCGAGGCAACTTGCTGCTGAGGGCGCATATGTAACCGCTATCGATCCGGGAGTGGACGCTATACGGGCTGCCACCGCCGCTGTTCCGCAGGTCAGCTTCCTCAAAGGTGTTGCCGAGGCGCTTCCTTTTGACGAGGCGACATTCGACATTGCCGTGATGATCAACGTGCTCCACCACGTTCCCGAAATGGCGATGCAGTCAGCGCTTCGCGAAGCCGGCCGTGTTGGTAGGCCAGACGGCGTTGTGATCATCATCGAGCCGTTGCCCACCGGCAACTTCTTCTCCGCCCTTCTCTTGATCGAAGACGAGACCGTTGTCCGGCAAGCGGCGCAACGCGCAATCGAAACAGCCATACTCTCTGGAATGCTCATCCGGATGACCACGCTGAACTATGTTCGTCGAGAAGTCTTTCGAACAGTGGAAGACTTTTTGGATCCCGTCGTAGCTGTCGATCTATCGCGACGCGACATTGTGGAGAAAGACAAATCGGCCCTAATAGCGGAGGTACTTGCAGCGGCGCACCTCAATAGTGAGGGTTCGCTCGTCTTCGACCAACCCATCAAGGTCGATATCCTCGGACGCTGCTGATTTGAAGCCCCATTCCGGAATCTTCATTAGATAGCGGCAACCAAAGGACCGTTTTCGGCACCAGTTTCCAACTGTTGCCTGGGGTCAACTCAACGTCCGGGGTGGTCAGGCCAAGGCATCAGTCCTTCTGACAGTTGCGTCCGCTATCGTTCTTCCGACGCCGAAAGCCGCCAGTCCGCTTACCGCCCCCAAGCGGCGAATGCCCTGCACCTTTGTACTTCGGCCAATCGCGGCCGAGAAGAACTCACATGGGCCATTCTCAATTCGATGATGCTAGATAGGCGCGAGCGCGTAGCTTGGAACGTCGGAAAGAAGGTACGGCACCAAGCGACCGCTTCACGCAGAAGCAAATCTGGGGAATTCGTTTTTTCTCGATCGTGAAAGACTGGAACGAGTGCAATTGGCGCGACCGCGCCCTTTGAACGCGCTGCCCCTTCCACCAACAAACGGCCACGGCTATTCACGCCGAGCCGAGGGCGAGCCAAATAGCGTAGCACGCTCCAGCTCGCTGAGCAGGGCCTCGGCCTCTCTGACGTCGGCAGTTTCAAAACCCTCGGTGAACCAGTCGCGAACGTTTGTCAGAAAATCGTGGGCCTTCTCCCCGGCGCCTCGCTCCGCCCACAGCCGTGCGAGTTGCGTCGAAGTTCGCAACTCCCACCATTTGGCGGCCTGCGCCCCGGCAGTCTCTACCGATTTTCGAAAAGATTCTGCCGCCAAGTCGCCGTCGCGACCAGGCTCGCGCAAAGCAAACTCCCCTTTCAGTCGGTACAGCTCGGCATCAAACCAACGCTCGCCGGTCGAAGTCGCACGCTCGAACGCGTCGTCGAGCACGCGTCGCGCATCTTCGACGTTGCCACTACTAAGGTAAGCCTCAGCCAGAATAGACCCGTAGTACGGCATCATCACCAGGTAATCGGCGTTCACGTCGTGCTCGTAGCAGAATTTGAGGGTCTCGAGGCCTTCGGTTGCATTTCCTTCAGCGATGAGTGCGGCAGCTCGAAAGCCCCGTCCCTTGTTCAACATTGCAGGCATGGACTTTTCGGACGCGAGAGCAATCAGGCGCTCGCTGTCGCGCCGAAGGGCGAGCCAGTCTTTGCACAAGTGGTAGTAGACGCACGTGTTGGCGAGAGCCAACGCGATCGCGAAGGGCTGGCGCGTTTTCTCCGCAGTTTCCAGACCCTGCCGACACCGCCGGTACCCCTGCTCGGGGTAGCCCAGAATGAGTAGCGTCCGGGCAAGGTATAGGTTCGGTCCGGCGTCGGCGATGTCCGCACCGAGCAGAGGGTCCAGGTCAGGTGCTCTTGTCGAGACCCGCTGTTCCAGGAAAGAGCGTGCGGTGGCAAAATCGCCCATCCAAAGGGCAACGAATCCGGCTGCGTCCGCTCCGATTGGGCCACCCTCGCCGTATGCGCGCGCCGCCGCGCGCATCAGCTGGTTTTCGACTTCGCGCGCACGATCGAGCTCCGCGCGATTGTAGTAACAGAGAAACTCGCCATAGCAGGCCCGGAGGTTCTCGTGCTCCGCTCCCGTTTGCCCTGCCAAGAATCGGGCGCGAGCATAAGCGGTGCCCGTTTCGACTGCCGCCGTGCCTCTAGCCGCCCGGAGCGCATCGCCGAGCGCAAGGCGGAGCCCGAGTTCAAGTCGGTTGCGCTCCAAGCCTTCCGGCAGCGTTTCGAGAAGCGACAGACCGTTATTGAGCTGGCCCAACGCTTCTCTTGTCGCCGAGCGCATGATCGCCGTGCGTGCCGCAGCCTGAAAATATGGCACTGCCTGTTCGACGAGCCCGGCCCTGCCGTAGTGGCCGGCGACGAGTTCGGGATGAGCTGTGGCCGTGTCCTTGAATCTGTTGACCAGCGCGTCGGCAATCGCACCGTGCAGTTCCCGGCGGCGCCTTTTGAGGAGCGATTCGTAGGCGGCGTCCTGAATGAGAGCGTGCTTGAAGATATTTGCCGGGCTGGCCGGGGTGCCGCCGCTCAAGATTAGCTCGGCTCCGATCAGTTCCGAGAGCGCCGTCTCCAATTCACCGGCAGGCATGTCGCTCACGCTCGCCAGCAGCGTACGATCGAACTCCCGCCCAATCACGGCACCGACTTGCGCGGCATGCCTTGCGGAGGGCGGCAGGCTGTCCAGCCGAGCCATCAGCGCGTCCTGAAGTGTCACGGGAACCGTGACTGCAGGCAGAGATCCAAAAAGGTCGAAATGATCTCCTGCGTCGACAAGGACGTTGAGATCGCGCATCGCCTTGGTCAATTCCTCGATGAACAGCGGAACGCCGTCGGTGTGCGCGACGATCTCGTTCAAGACTTCCTGCGGAAGACGCTTGCCCGCAACGGCCTCCGCTACTGCGGCCGCCTCAATCGGATCGAGCCGTTCGAGCACGATCCAGTCAACGTGTGCGCCGCTCCAGGTCGGCTTGAACTCCGGCCGAAAAGTGACGAGCAGCAGCACGGGCAATTGGGCGATCCGATCGTTGATCCGATCGACCAATTCCAGCGTTGTCGGGTCGAGCCATTGTGCGTCCTCGATGACCATGAGCAGCGGATGCCGCGTCGCGAGCCCCTCAACCCAGTTCAGCAGCGCTGCAAACGTTATGGCCTTCCTCTGCTGAGGGGTCAGATCACGTAACGAATGCTGCTCGCCGGTTCGAACGCCGAGCAGATCGGCGATGACAGGGATGGCGCCGGTGGTATCGGACAAAGCCCTTCCCAGAAGAAGCTCGAGCTTCCTGAACTGTGTTTCGTCCGGGTCAATGTTTGCAAACTCCGCAGAGCGCCGGATTTCCGAGATGACGGGCCGTAGCGCCGAGTTCGCGTAGTATGGCGAGGCGTCGAAATGGATTGCCTGGAGCCGGTCCCCTCTCACTCGATCCCCGAAGAAGCGCACCAGTCTCGATTTTCCGATCCCGGGTTCCCCAGTTAGGAGGACAACCTGGCCCATCGTTCGCCTGACCCGCCCCCAGCGCTCGAGCAGCAGATCAATCTCGCGGCCTCGGCCGACGAACGGCGTGAGTATCGTGCCGTGAAGTCCCTCGAACCGACTTTCACTGCGCCCGATGCCGTGGACCCGCCAGAGGGCTACCGAGGGGCCGATCCCCTTGATCGGCTGCCTTCCCAGGTCCTCCAGGTCGAAAATCCCTCCGACGAGGTGCCGGGTGGTTTCGGAAATCACAACCCGGTCCGGCCCTGCCGCCTGCTGCAGCCGTGCTGCGAGGTTCGGCGTCTCCCCGACGATCTCGTCCGGGCGCTCTGCCTCCCCTTCCCCTAGGCTTCCGATGACCACCAACCCTGTGGCAATACCGATGCGTGCACGAAGGTGAGGAACCTCTTGCGTCTTAATTCCACCGGCTGCTGCCACAATGCGAAGGGCAGCCTTGACCGCCCGTTCAGCCGCGTCCTCCTGTGCCTTCGGCCAGCCGAAATATGCAAGAATGCCATCGCCCAAGAACTTGGCGACGTGCCCTCCGAAACGGTCCACTTCATCGGTTACCGCGCTTCGGTAACGCCGCATCACCGCCTGCAGTTCTTCGGGGTCGAGCTGTCGGCTTAGCTCGGTCGACCCGACGAGGTCGACGAATATCACCGTGAGCTGCCGCCGCTCTGCCTCTGTCGGGGCAGCTAAAGGCAGCGCCGTCTTCAGCGATGCGGATGCGCCAATGGGCGCCGACCTCGAAACCAGGGCCAATGAGGCAATCGCATCGAGCAGCTTGCGCCGGTGACCGACGGAGGTCACGCCGAGTCCCGTCAGATCCTCGGCCCGCAGGTGGGCAAGAACCTCTCCACTAATATCGTTGTCGCGAAAGGCCTTCTCGTATTGTCCCAGGCCCATATCGCGAAGCCAGGTGGCGACGTCCACGTCCCCCTCCTGTATGAAAACACAATAATACACCAAAAGCCCATCATGGATGCGTGAAAACGGGTCCGAGAAGAGTCGATTCGGCCTCAGCTGAAGGTCCCCTTAATAGGACCAGAAATGTCTGGAAGTGGCGGGGCAAGAATGTCCTTCCGGAACCGGAACTGATGACCCAAGTCGGCCATCCGCTGCGCAGCGGAAACGTCGCGCGAGGATCAAAAGCCGCCATCGGCTAAGCAGATCGCTATTGCCGGAATCGCGTCGACTTCAGAAGAGCCGCTATTGAAGCAATGACAGTCGAGACCTGACGGTCCGGTTTCGGCCAATTGTTGCCCTGCACTCGGCGGCCTACGGAAAGAGCTCGAAGTGCTCGACTTGAGCAGACTCGATCAACTCGGCTTCATCGCCATGATAAATCGCGTTATTCCAGTCTGGCCCGATAGCAGCCTTCACCGACTCCAGGCCATCCCAGACCATCACCATGCAGAACGTCCTGCCCGTACTCTTCGCAGGTGGCTTACCGGGGTAAAAGGCGATGAGGCCCGCCTGCTTCCTCAGCCAGGGAATAGAAAGTGACTCAACACGCTCCTGCCAGAGACGCTGCTTTCCAGCAAAGACCGTGCCGCGATAAATGCGGATAATCATGACGATACCTCCTTACGGTGCCTTCGTGCGAACAGAATGCGCCCCCCTCGATCATGCAGTCTGTCGCTTGCCGTCTACGGCGACTTGCATCCGAGCAACCGGACCGGTTGCTCAAGTTTGGCGAGGTCCTCAGATTTGGCACAGCGTGGAAAGCCGGCGAGGCTCATCGTTTCGATCAGCCGGTTCCGCTGTACCTCGGTGAAAGGGAGGTTGGCGATTATTCCCTCTATGCTCAAGTCCGGATACTTCTGGAGGGTGAACGCGACAAGCGTCCGCGCCTCATCCGTCCGGCCCAGAGCTGCAAGCGCGGCAGCTCGAAACGTCCCCACCCAGCGATCGTAATTGTCAGGGCCGAGCCGGTCCGTCATGCGCAGGGCGTCCTCATAACGGCCGGCCCAGAAGTAGGCGACGTTGAGCGGACGGGTGCTCCACATCGGGAAGTTCGGGTTCAGGCTGATCGCCCTGTCGGCCAATTCGGCTCCGCGTTCGGGCTCGCCGAACATGGCCGGCCAGGTAACGTAGAAGGTCAGGATCTCGAACTCGTTCGGCGCCATGCTGAGGGCCGTGTCGAACTCCGCCTTCGCCTTCGCCAGATCGGCGCTCTCGGCCAGGGTAATCGCGCGGACCACATGCGCCTCTGCGTCACCCGGGTCGAGCGTGACCGCGCGCATCGCAGCATCGGCAGCCAGCTTTTGGTTCCGCAGGGGCTCCACCCCGAAGCCGGCAAGGACCTTGTGGGCGTGCGAAAGCTCGATCCAAGCCCGGGCGAGGGCGGGATCAACCTCCAGCGACCGTGTGAAAGGCCGGATCGCCTCTTCCAGATCGTCGCGATTGACCCGCTCGAGCCGCTCGGTGCCGAGAAGGTAGAGCTCGTAGGCGTTGAGGTTCGCTGGCGGCTTGCGATGCGCCTCCCGGCGGCCCGCCTCTTGAATCAGGCCTGCGCCACCGCAGAGCCGGTTCGAGACCTGCTCCGCGATCTCGGTCTGAATCGCGAAAAAGTCGTTTTCGGGCCGATCCCACCGGTCCGACCAGATGTGCTTGCCGGTCGCAGTTTCAACAAGTTGCGCCGTGATGCGCACGCGATCGTCCTGGCGCTGGATCGAGCCCTCGACGATGAAGGCAGCATTGAGAGCCGCCCCCACTTCTTTCGTGTTAGACGTCTTGTCCTTGTAGGCTGTGGTCGTATTGCTAGCTATCACCCGAAATTCTGGAAATCGGGCAAGGTCAGTGATGATGTCCTCGGTCAGGCCGTCAGCCAGCCGCTGCTGGTCCGCATCACCACCGATCATCCCAAATGGCAGCACCGCAACGGAGGGCAGAGCTGCCCCGGCGCCACTCTCATCGGCGCGATGATTAAAGCCCCCAGAGGAGTCCTGCCGCAAACAAGGCAATGGCCAGAGCTATGATGGCCGCCGACCGGCTCCGCCTGTCGGTTCGATCGGCCATTCCGCCGCGTCAATTGCGAGTCTGTACCCGCGTTTTGGCACTACCTTGAGAGCCATCTGGTTCTTATCGCGCAGTGCCCGGCGGATATCACCGATGCATTGCACCAAGCTGTCATCGGTTACTGCAATGCCAGGCCATATCGCTTGCATGAGCTCGTCTTTTGTGACGACGCGATCAGTATGCCTGCTGAGGTATTCAAGCACCGCGAAGGCTTGCGAGCGGAAGACCACATCCTTGCCTTGGCTGTCGCGCAAAATCCCAGCGGCAAAATCGAGGGTGATGCCGTTCACCACGATTGTCTTGGATGAGCGCGGATTCATCCCGCATCTTCCTTGATCATGACCATATCAAACTCCAGATCGGGAGAAAATCGGCGTTTGATCGGTTTCCTTTCGTTACACCAAGGTTGTCTTGGCCGATCATGCCGACTGGCGACCAGGGGTAGCAGGTCCAACCTTGATGGCTTCGAAACCCACGGCTGTACTGGCAGCAGCTTGCGCGTTGCTATCGGGCGGAAGCGCGGGCGCGCATGATGCGGTACGCGGCTGGCCTTATCCGCCAGCTTGATGCAAGGGAGATGACCTGGGAGGCGATTGCGAGCGCATCCCGGGCGCATCGGTGAAGACTGGACCGAGTGGCTTTTCCGTTACACTACTTCCTGGCGACCACCACCTAGTGACCCGACAGCATTTGTTTCAGATTCCGTATAGGGACGCGCTGCCGTCCGGTGACCACAATTTTCATATCTGCCTGCATCCAAGTGAGGAGTATATGAACTGCTTCTTCGCACCGCCCGATGCGATGTGACGGCGAGTTCCGTAGTGAGAGTAGTCTTGCAAGTATCCGAACGCCCGCTGGGGCGCAAAGCGATCGGCGCTACGATGGCGGTGTGAAAAGGTTGGCTTTCTAGCCCAATCATCCCGAAAGCGGACGTTCCGATCTCGGCCCCATTCCAGCCATTGCTATTGATCAACGGAACTGACGGAATGGGCAGGCCAATGTTGGCCTTTTGTGATTCGAAAGTCGCATAAAAGCCGGTGTGGAACGCGGGCTGGAGGCCAGGCATTTGTTCTGGCTCTTTCGTTAATGGAATGGACTACCTACCGGCAGATGCGCTTGGCGAGGCGTCGGCGCTCATCGGCACGCTCGACGAAGACCCTCGCGAACTCGCTTGCGACATTATCGAGAGCTGTTCCCAGAAATTTTGCGACTGTGATCATCTTGACGCTGGAAATCGACCTTCACATATTTTTCGCAGGTCGCCGCCGTTCGTTAGGGCGACCATCGTCAACGACCCGAAATCGTTCAAAGAATTGGAGGTTTCTATGAGCGAGAGAACATTCGAAAGCCCTGTGTTCGTGAGAGCCGCGGAAGGTCTCATTCGGGAAATAGCCTGCCTTGAGGATGCCTTCGATTTCCTCAATGAATGGCCTTCGCATCGGCGCGGCGTGATCTATGAGACCGCGAAGCGGGCATGCTGCCGCGCCTTGGACGGCAGCGTGCCTTTGAAAGTCGCCCGCGACGCGTTCGCCGGCTTTGCCCGATCGGTGAAAGTCCTCGAGCATGTTACAACGGCGATGCCCTGGATGGCCGGCGCGAAGATGGGCCAGACCGGCGGCGTTGCCGCCTGACTGTCGGAGGGAGGAAATGATGCTTTCCCAGCCCTTCGAAAAGCCCGTTCGCGTTTGGGTCGGGCTTGGTTTTCCGCGGCAATTGAACTCCGTTGTCGATGCGTACCAGTTCGTCACGGATTGGTGTGGCAACGGTCCGGAGCAAAAGGCGGCGATCCGCGCCTGCAAAGCCGCGCTGGCCGGCGACATCGACGCAGAGACCGCGCGCGGCATTCTCGTGCGGTTCGCTAGGAAGAAGGACATCCTGGTGGAAGACGGAACGATGACGCCAGTCAAAAACACGGCGAAACCGTTGCACGTCTGATCAGCAATCGACCTCGGGGCGACGGCCATTCGGCCGTCGCCCCGAGGTCACCAGCCGCAATGCGCCGCAAACTGTGGCGCTGCATAGTCTTGAAGATCGATACCTCTCCGCCTTGGCATTCCAGCCAGGACCTTCCTGAGCGGACAGCTGGCAGACTGCCTTTTCAGGCCTTGAATGGCGAAATCGCCTAACTAAATCGTAAAATGCCGGAGGCCCATTTCGGGACCGGCCTGTCGGACGGATGCAAGAAAGCGTCCGACAGCAAGCTTGTACCCATGTTGCTCAAAGGAGGATGTGGCTATGAGAAACACTTTCGACTTCACCCCCCTGTTCCGGTCGGGCATCGGCTTCGACCGAATGTTGAACGCGCTCGAAGCCGCGAGAGCCGTGTGGAGACAGTCGACAACTGGCCTCCCTACGATATCGCCAAAAAAGGGGAGGACGACTACCGCATCACCATGGCGGTGGCCGGCTTCTCGCAGGATGAGCTGGACATCACCCAGGAGCACAACATGCTCATGGTGTCCGGCCAGAAGCCCGCGGAAGACAATGCCGAATACCTGCACCACGGCATTGCCGAAAGGGCCTTCCGTAGACGGTTCGAACTGGCTGACCATGTCAAGGTCGTGAACGCCAGCCTCGTGAACGGTCTGCTGACGATCGATCTCAAGCGCGAGATTCCTGAAGAGATGAAGCCGCGCCGCATCGAAATCGGTAGCGTCAAGGCAAAGCCGAAAGCCGAGGCGAGGCAGATCGAGGCCGACACCCAGGCTGCCTGACGCTGTCCGGTGACCGACTGGACAAGGCGCCGGACGATGGGCCCGGCGCGCCGGAAAGTCTTGTAATCCATGACCGAACAGAAGGAGACGACATATGAGTGTCCGTGATCTTATTCCGTGGAGCCGTGGCAATGGCGACCAGCTTCCGAGCGTCTTTCGAGACAGTGATCGCGATCCGTTCCTGTCCTTGCATCGCGAAGTGAATCGATTGTTCGACGACGTGTTCCGTGGCTTTGATTCCAGCCTGCCGGCCTTTAGCAGGGCTTCTTCCTTCGGCGGCGGCTGGCCGAGCGTCGAGATTTCCGACGGCGAGAAGGCGGTCAAGGTGACCGCCGAAGTACCCGGTCTGGAGGAGAAGGACATCGAGGTCCTGCTCGACGATGGCGTGCTGACGCTGAAGGGCGAGAAGCGCTCGGAGATGGAAGATAAGGACAGGCAGTTCTCGGAGCACTACTACGGCCGCTTCGAGCGCCGTATCCGCCTCGGTTACGAGGTCGAGCAGGACAAGATAGACGCCCGCTTCAAGAACGGTGTGCTGACGGTCACGCTGCCGAAGACCGCGAAAGCGCAGTCCCAGGCCAAGCGCATCGAAATCAAGCACTGAGGCAGTTGGGGGCGGCGGCGGATTGAGCCGCCGCCGTCCTTCGCCAATCGGGGAGGGATTGCAGAACGCCACGCAGATCGCATCGGAACTGTCACGCGGCAAGGGCATGGTCGTTGTCTTCGTGACAGGAAGCCCAGACCAGATCCTCCCACCCTCGGTTCAGAGCGGCAAGCTGCGAGCCAAAGGAAAATGAATTGGGGGCGCGGCTAGCCGGCACTGCGGATTTCTTCGGACGGAGGGTCATTGAATCGGAAGCCAGTCAAACCGCCGCGGAAGGGTGGAAACCCGGTGTGCCAATCTCTTGAACTCACAAGAGGCACTTCCAATATTTTTTCTGTGACCCCATCGCGTCACAGCGGAAATTGTGCGTGTCCCTTGCACGGCTATTCCCGCTGAATGGGTCTCGTATGCGCTCCACGGCCAGAAGGAGGTTGCTATGGAAAGTGGAACGTTCAAGCAGCCGATTTTTGTGAGGGACGACGGCTTCGTTCTCCGAAGGATCGACTGTGTTATGGATGCCATAGAGTTCCTTGAGGAATGGCCGGTCGAAAGACGTGGCCTTCTTCACGCGGCGGCATCTGAAACGTGCTGTTCCGCTTACGACGGCGGGAAGTCTCTCGAGGCGGCACACAAAACCTTTACGACTTGGGCTCGCAGGGTCGGGGTTATCGAGGATGTCCCCGTGGCGCCGTCATGGATGACAGGGCCGAAGATCGGCGCGGACCACTCTGTGGAAACTGATGCCTGAAATTCGCAGCGGCGGTCTCCGTACCGCCGCAGCATCCGGTCGATCGCGAAAAGGATCAGTACAAGCGGAGAGCGACATGGCCTCTGATCTCTCTGATCATCTAAAACCACGACGAACCGCCAGTCCTTGGAGCGTTGGCTGGGGATGCGAGTTGGCAAGGAAGAAATTGACCCCGCCAGATAGGCTTCCTGCCGATGCGGATCGGGACCGGGCGACCAGCCCATGGATGCGATGCCCTGTAGCTGCTAGCCCTACGCCCTTGACCCGGATGGCGTCGAGGTTGTCATCGAGAAGCCCGTGGTGGCGTCCGTTTCCGGACATGGACGGAGGAAACGATGATAATGACACGTGAGGACCTTGTCTCGGTCCTTGGGCCGATGGACGAAACGCTCATCGCCGATATCCTGTCCACCGGCGTTCAACGCGACGAGGCGCTGATGGGCGAAGGACGGCCGCTGCCGGGCACGCGCGTTGCCCAACTGATCGACCTCCTTGATGCCGACGAGGACGATTGAGCGCTCCGGTGCGGCAAGAGCTCCTCTTGGCGCCCCGAGCAGGACGATTACTTGCTGGCAAAAGACGTGAAAAACGGAGGAAGTGATGAATGACGTTCGTTTTCCCGAACCTGTTACCCTGGGATTTTCCCTCTCCTCGCGCAGGGTCGCCAGCAGTTTCGAGGCACTAGAATGCCTGGACCAGCAGTGGCCCCATTGGGCGCGCGGAGGGAGTTGGCGTGCTGCCGCGCGCGCCTGCCGCGACGCGCTGGACGGATGGCGCAGCGCCCGCGATGCGCACAAGGCCTTCCTCAGGGCGGCAAGGCGGGCTGGGTTGGTTATGCCGGCAGCGCGCGCTCCTCGCAAGTCAAGCCAACCACGGATGATCGGCGCCCTGCGGCCCGAGATGAGCTTCATTGGATGGCAATGACCCCGTCGACGGCGCGCCATCCCGACGGCTTGATCAGCCGGTGGTGGGCAACGCGCACGGAGTGCAGCGCGCCGTCCAGCTCGCTTTCCCAATAGTCGAGAAAGCCTTTCAGCTCCGGGAAGTTCGGCGCAAGATCGTATTCCTGCCAGACATAGAGCTGAAGCAGGCTCGGGTGGTCAGGAAAATGGTAGTGGATTTCGGCCGTGGTCAGGCCGTAGCCTTCCATCTGCAGGAGGAATTCCCTGCTGACCGCAGTGACCATATGCGTCTCCTTGACTTACGACATCAGGCGTCCAGGCGGTCAGACATGTGCCTGTGGCCACTCTCAGCCGGGATCGGGCGGTTTGCGTCGTCCAACCGGCATAGGGCATCCATGATCTGATCGAAGGTGATCGTCTGCTCGGCTCCCGGCGGTCGGCGCAGCGTCGGAACGGATTCCACCGCGCAGGCATCCGAGCTCCAGGACGAGAGGATCGCCCGCTTCTCCTGAATGTCGAGCGTATCCTCCTTAAGGACGTCGTCTGGATGGGTGAAATGGCGCGACGGCGACAACAAACGGTCGAGCGCGAGGTCGGATGTTTCGGGAACAAGAGAAGGAATGATCGGCTTGGGATTGTGTCGGTCCATCGTGGTCCTCCGTCTTTCCAAAAGCTCCTTTGTCAGACTCCTGTTTTGAGGCCATCGCCGGCGGCGAAGGCTCGGACTATCTTGTTCCTTCGTCAGGAAAATTCAAGCGGGAATGCGCGGCTGTAATCCAAATTAGCCACATGTTTTCATGGCACTAGCACTCGATTGGTGCGAGTGACAAAAAATTCTGCCGAACCTCTTGAAACCGAAAAGTCGCAGAACTAGCTCGATATGCGCACGATGCCCGCGAGGGGTCGCCGCACCCCGCACCGATCCGATATTGCCGGTCCGGTGTGGAAGAACCTCAAAAATCTGTTTGTCCAGAAGGAGAACGATATGGCGTTCCGTCCATTGCATGACCGTATCCTGGTCCGCCGCATCGAGGCCGATGAAAAAACGGCCGGTGGCATCATCATCCCCGACACCGCCAAGGAGAAGCCGCAGGAGGGCGAGGTCATCGCCATCGGCCCTGGTTCGCGAGATGAGAGCGGCAAGCTCACGCCTCTCGACGTCAAGGCGGGCGATCGCATTCTGTTCGGCAAGTGGTCCGGCACTGAAATCAAGCTCAACGGCGAGGACCTGCTCATCATGAAGGAAAGCGACGTGATGGGCGTGATCGAGAATGCTGCGGCGGTCAAGAAGGCCGCCTGACCGGGGCTTCGATAGAACCCTCAATCAAGTCAATGAAAACTGCCCAGACAAGAGTGATCCAATGGCTGCCAAGGAAGTCAAATTTCATTCCGATGCCCGCGAGCGCTTGCTGCGCGGCGTCAACATCCTCGCGGACGCGGTGAAGGTGACCCTCGGCCCCAAGGGCCGCAACGTCGTCATCGACAAGTCGTTCGGCGCCCCGCGCATCACTAAGGACGGCGTCACCGTCGCCAAGGAAATCGAGCTTGAGGACAAGTTCGAGAACATGGGCGCGCAGATGGTCCGCGAGGTTGCCTCGAAAACCAACGACATCGCCGGCGACGGCACCACCACCGCGACCGTGCTTGCCCAGGCGATCGTTCGCGAAGGCGCCAAGGCGGTTGCATCGGGCATGAACCCGATGGACCTGAAGCGCGGCATCGACAAGGCCGTCGAAGCCATCGTGGTTGAGCTGAAGACCAATGCCCGCAAGATCACCAAAAATGACGAGATCGCCCAGGTTGGTACGATATCGGCTAATGGCGACGCCGAGATCGGCCGCTTCCTTGCGGAAGCCATGCAAAAGGTCGGCAATGAGGGCGTCATCACGGTCGAGGAAGCCAAGACCGCCGAGACCGAACTCGAAGTCGTCGAAGGCATGCAGTTCGACCGTGGCTATCTCAGCCCGTATTTTATCACCAACCAGGACAAGATGCGTGTCGAGTTGGAAGAGCCCTATGTGCTTATCCACGAAAAGAAGCTGTCTAATCTGCAGGCACTGCTCCCGGTGCTGGAGGCTGTCGTTCAGTCATCCAAGCCGCTGCTGATCATCGCCGAGGATGTGGAGGGCGAAGCGTTGGCGACACTGGTCGTCAACAAGCTGCGCGGTGGCCTGAAGGTCGCTGCCGTCAAGGCGCCCGGCTTTGGGGATCGTCGCAAGCGATGCTGGAGGATATTGCCATCCTCACCGGCGGGACCGCGATCTCGGAAGATCTTGGCATCAAGCTTGAGAATGTCACGCTGGCGATGCTCGGCCGCGCCAAGAAGGTGGTGATCGAAAAGGAGAACACCACCATCGTCGACGGGGCCGGCTCGAAGAGCGAAATCCAGAGCCGCGCTAGCCAGATCAAGGCGCAGATTGAGGAGACGACCTCCAATTACGATAAGGAAAAGCTGCAGGAGCGGCTAGCCAAGCTCGCCGGCGGTGTCGCCGTCATCCGGGTCGGCGGCTCGACCGAGGTCGAGGTCAAGGAGCGCAAGGACCGCGTAGACGATGCCATGCATGCGACGCGCGCTGCGGTCGAGGAAGGCGTATTACCGGGTGGCGGCGTAGCGCTTCTGCGTGCGGCCAAGGCACTGGACAGGGTTCAGGCCGAGAATGAGGACCAGAAGCACGGTATCGAGATCGTGCGCCGGGCGATCGAAGCGCCCGTGCGACAGATCGCCGAGAATGCCGGCGCGGAAGGATCGATCATCGTAGGCAAGCTACGCGAGAGGCCGGAATTCGGCTGGGGCTGGAACGCACAGACCAACGCGTTTGGCGACCTCTACAACGAGGGCGTCATCGATCCGGTGAAGGTGGTGCGGACCGCACTTCAGGATGCGGCATCGGTTGCCGGCCTGTTGGTGACGACGGAAGCGATGGTTGCCGAGAAGCCGAAGAAGGAACCCGCGGTGCCGGCAATGCCGAGTGGCGGCATGGATTTCTGACGAGAAACGGCGGTGTCCGCGCCCATGAGGCGCGGGCACCTGACAAATGGATAAAGCCATGAACGTGACGAACTTCAACGTGATTCCGCCGCCGTCACACGCGGCCACCGATCTGAACTACGAAGCGGAACTGAAGGTCGCGCTCGACCCGGTTCTAGACGATTTGCTCGACAGAACCGCCGCTGCGGGGTGGGACCGGCGAAAAGCCGCGTACACGATAATGTTTCTGGCCGCTCGCAAACTTTCGGCACCATGCCGAGCCCCAGAAGCTAGCGCTTTGTTGGCGGATTCATCGGACGCGGATTTCATACTATGATGAGGGAGCCGCCACGGGAACATCCACTTCGGACGGAGCTTGATCGAAGCCTGTTTGATCGAGCAGCCGGCGCATGGTCAAAGCGTTGCAGGGCGCAAAGCTTTCATAGTCGTTGTTGAAATAAACCCAGGCTCTCCGCGCGCCGCTGTTCTTGATCCTCTCGGCCCATTCGGCTAACTCGCCTTCGGAATAGTCGTGCCTGTACCAGCGCTCCGGACCGTGCATTCGGAGGTAAATATCGTTGGCTGTGCGAACCAGAACGTCCGGAAGCCGTGGACCGCTGCAGGAACAGAATATCGTGCCGCTCTCGCGGAAGGCGGAATAGACGGTCTCGTTCCACCAGCTGGCATGACGAAATTCCACAACGTTGCGTCGCGTGTGGTCGAGCTGGCTCAGAATGGCGCGGAGCCTCTCCTCGGTGAAGCGATAGCTTGGCGGAAGCTGGAAGAGAAGGCAGCCCATCCGCTTGCCAAGGATATCGCCTATCAGTCCAAAATCTTTTACCAGGGTTTCGGTATCCTCGAATCTCTTGACGTGCGTGATCAGCTCACAGACTTTTATGGTGTAAACGAACGCGCGCGTTCCGGGCTGACGAAGCCAGGTTTTCACATTCGCGACGGTCGGCCAGGAATAGAAGGATGCGTTTATTTCGACGGTGTCGAACTGCTGCGCATAATGAGTGAACCATTCGGAGGTTGGCATCTCAGCCGGATAGAACTTTCCGCGCCATTTCCAGTAGAACCATCCGGAGCAGCCGACATAGGCGGAGTTTGCCAACTCGGTCGAATGGCGGCCGGGCCCTTTGCCCGCCAGCCGTGCGAGGTGCATTTTTTCCGCGCGCCCCACGTTCTCTGCGCGCTGCTTTTCGCGGCGCAGCCTGCGGCGCTTACGTCGCTCGTGAAGGCCTATGTCTTTCCTGGGAACGTTGATGTCCATTGCATAATCTCTGTCCGTCTTAACGGCGATCAGAGCCAATTGCTCCTTAGGCGAAGTGCATCGGCGCGGTCCTTTGTCCGCCCGCCATCGAGGCATCCAGAGGAAATGGGCGGAAGCGCTCAGCGCTTACCGAAATGCTTTCCAAATGTCGAAAAGCGGACCGCTGCCACCGTAGACGGGATCCTGTCGTGGTTTAGCGACCTTGAAAATGGTCTTGACGGCGTGGGCATGGTCCTCGCTCCTAGAACATTCATCGTATGTGCCGTTGGGCGGGTAGGCGCCAACCACGAGAAAGTCTTCGCTCGCCGCGAGGCACTGGTGACCAGTGCCTGCTGGCAAAATAGCGACGTCTGCCGCCTTGATGGTGAGCGTGCGGCCACGCTTGCCTCCGAACTGCACCTTTGCCGATCCGCGAGCGACGCCAAGAACCTCATGTATGCGGGAATGGTAATGCGCATAATCGTAGATGCCGTTTCGCCAGGACCCCTTCCAGTTGTTGCGCTCGAAGAGCTCCTCGAAGATTGCGGCCGGATCGAATTCGGCAGCCAATTTCACGACGCCGCGATAGACGACCAACGGCCAGTGGGGATGATTGGGGATGATGCCGTCGTCCTCGAAGCGGAATGCATTGGCCTTGCGCTGGCGCACCAGCCGACCGAGCTCGTCGCTTGAGGGTCGTTGCCAGCCGGTGATCTTCTCGACGACTGTTTTGCCGCGCTCAAGTATGGGCATCATGTTCCTCCCGCCGGTGCGTCCACGGGGTTGAGACGACCAACGGCCGGCCCATTGAGCACGATGCCGTCGGGAGCAAAATGGGAGCCATGACAGCAGCAGTCCCAGCACTGCTCGGTGGAATTCCAGGCCACTTCGCATCCAGAATGCGTGCAGACGGCGGAATTCAGATAGAGCTTTCCAGCCATATCGCGGCAGGCTGCGATCTTGCGCAGTCCGTCCCGCAGGACCCCGCCTTGGCCAGGCGCAAGCTCGGCCAGTGACTTCAAGTCACCCCGGAAGCAAATAGCCGGCGAGATTTTTGACCGCGGACAGGTTTTCACGAACATAGTTGATCACGCCGGAGGGCGTGTTGCGCGACGGGTCGTAGACCTCGGCCCACGGGTTCTCCTTGCCCGAAATCATATCCTTCACCAGCAAGCCGGACAGCGCGCCATGCGTTATTCCCTGGCCGGAATCGCCGGTGACGACATAGACCGATTTGCTGCCGGGATTGAGGCCGATGAAGGCGCAATAGTCGATCGTGTCCAGAACCTGTCCCGACCAGCGCGTGACCTTTTTGCCCAAGCTTGGCACGAGCGCTCGTATCCAGGCCTCGATTGCCTCGAAACGAACGTCGCCGTCGTCGGATTCGCCGGATTTGTGGTCGGCTCCGCCTGCGATCAGGTAGTCAACCGAGCCGGGACCGGGATTCATTCGGACGTAGTGGTAAGGATCGCCCGTGTCCCAGAACAACGCATCGGGGAGCGCACCCTTCGGCAATGTGAAAGCAATCGCGTAGGTCCGGTAGGGCGACATCTTGGTGTGCAACTGAAAACGATCGTTGATCGGCGAGTTCGTGGCGACGACGGCCGATCCCGCTTCAATCACGCCGCCGTTCTCGGTGGAGACGCGCACGCCGTCCTCGGGCAGTTCCTCGACGGAGGTCGCGGCGCTGTCGGCGAAAATGAGGGAGCCGCTTTCGCGGATCGATCCCGCAAGCCCACGCAGATATCTCAACGGATGGAAAGTCGCCTGGTTGGGGTAGCACAGGACCGGCGCCTCCTCGAAACCCTTGAGCGGCAAGCCAGTTACCAGTTCGACAGCGGCCCCGACCTTTCGTGCCGCATCGAATTCTTGCTGGCGTTGATCGCGGGCGTCCTTGGGGTCGATACCCATCGCCGGAAACAGAAACGCGTCCAACCTGCGAAAATTGCAGTCGATCCGTAACTCCGAGACGTTTTCCTCGATGCGGGCGACCGCGGCCTCCTGACTTTGCTGGAACAGCCTTGCAACGTCTTCACCCCGCAGGTTGATCAACGCGCTGAGTCCATCGTCACAGATCGGCGCCAGATGCGCCGTGGTTCGCGATGTCATACCGCCGGCGATCGTTCCGCGATCGATGACGATGACCTTCTGGCCGATGTTGGCCAGTTCGTGAGCGATCGACAGTCCGGCGATCCCGGCCCCTATGATGACTGTGTCACAGCTCTTCTTGCCCGAGAATTTCGGCGCATCGGGATAGACGGCGACCTTCATCCAGAGGGATCGGGTGAGTTCAGCGCGCGCGTTCATGCAAGCGTCCCCGAGCGCATCGATCAACTCGACGCCTTCTCGTTGACTTTCCGTTCGGCGATGGTAGTGAGTTTCTTGTCAGCCGCCTTTTCCTCGTTGAGGGTCGCAGTGAGAAGGCGGACGACGGCTTCGTTGCCGCTCTGCTGCGCCCACGCAATCAGAGTTCCGTAGCGGGTAATCTCATAATGCTCGACGGCCTGCGCGGCGGCAATCAAGGCGGCGTCGAGCACTTTCTTCTCGGCAACCTCGCCTGCGATCCCGTTGGCTTCCTTGATGATGCCATCGATCGCCGGGCAGGTCGTTCCCTTCGGGTTTTCACCGATAAGCTCGAAGGCTTGCTCCAGCCGTTGGACGTGCTTTTGCGTCTCGGCGAGGTGGGCTTTGAAAGCCGCCGTCAAATCCCGGTTGGTGGCCTTTTCAACCATATCGGGGAGCGCCTTCAGAATCTGTTTTTCAGCATAGTAGATGTCCTGCAAAACGTGCAGGAACAGATCGTCCATTGTCTTGATGTCCTTCGTAAACAGGCCCATAGCGCGCTCCCAATCTTCATTGCCGAAAGATCTTTGGAGAACGCGTGGCGTGACCGCCAGTTCCGGCCGCCAGCAGCAGGCCAGCCGCGCAGGAATTTCGCCTCGGGTGTGGCGAAGTCGCCGGAACGAATGCCGTCGGCTTGTGCGTCAAGGTCAAACGCGGCCTTGTGCCTTCTATGCGACCGGCGACCAGTATTGTGCTGCTTGGCACCTATTGGAATTCGCTACTGAATGAAGCGAGATACCTCAAGGCGCGCCACCAGGTGTCGGCCGTCGGCGGGCTGGCGATCTAATGCCCCTCATTACCAAACGCGAATGAATGCGGCAGCGCCAAACGTTAGAACTGCGCTTGGGAGGGCCGCTTGAACTGATGATTATCGGGCCTGCTTGAGCGTCGGGCCATATTTTTTTCTGGCCCAGACCTCAGCGTCATAGCTGACAGGCCGTTTCTCTATCGGCTTGCTCATCCACCGCTCCCGGAATTCGAAAGCGGTCACAGTAGCCACTGAGCCGCCAAACCAACGACGCATAGCGTCATGGCTACGGTCGAGAGCCACCCCAGGGAACGGAGCCACCCTCGTATGGGGAAGTCTCCCATTATGTCGGCCCGGCCAGCCATAAGCATCATTACGACCATCACCGGCACCGCGCAGATGCCGTTGATTACGGCGCTCCAATAAAGCGCCTTGATCGGGTCGATTGGCGTGAACATGATGCCGGTGCCAAGAGCCGCGGCTATGGTAAGCGTCCCATAGAAAGCCACTGCCTCCTTCGGTTCACGGGCCAGGCCAACCTTCCAGTGTAGGGCCTCGCCGACTGCGAAGGCGGCCGATCCCGCGAGCACCGGAACGGCCAGTAACCCGGTACCGATGATTCCGGCCGCAAAGATGATGAAGGCGAATTTGCCGGCCACCGGTTCCAATGCCTTCGCCGCGTCCGTGGAAGAGGAGATATCGGTTACCCCTGCCTTGTTGAGCGTCGCTGCAGTGGTGAAGATGATGGCGATGGCAATAAGGTTGGACAGGGCCATCCCAACCAGTGTGTCAGCGCGAATCCGCCCGAACGCTTTTCGAGCCTGCCACGGTGCCCATTTCAGGGGCTTGGCGGAAGGATCGAGCTTTTCCTCCTCGACCTCTTGCGAAGCCTGCCAGAAAAACAGGTAGGGAGAAATGGTTGTGCCCAAGATGGCAAGCAGCGTCGTGAAGAACGTGCCGTTCCATTCGACGTGCGGAATCAACACCCCATTTGCCGCTTCGCGCCACGGAACGTTTGCAGCGAACATCGCCACGACATAGGCGAACAGGCTAAGCGTGGTCCATTTAAGGATTTTCACGTAACGGCTGTATTTGAGGAACACGATTGCCGCCACGCTGACCAGCGCAAACCCCAGGACATAGACCGAGCTAGGCCCTCCGATCAGAAGGTTGAGCGCATCAGCCATCGCGCTTAAGTCGGCACCAATGTTGATCACATTGGCGGAAAATAGCAGGACGACCACAAGATAAAGCAGGGGGGCAGGGTAATAGCGAGAAAGGTTGCCCGAGATGCCTTTGCCCGTGGTGCGACCTATCCGAGCCGCAATCTCCTGGATCGCCGCCATAAGAGGAAAGGTAAAGAGCATGGTCCAGCCGATGTTGAACCCGAGTTGGGCTCCGGCCTGGCTGTACGTGCCTATCCCTGAGGGGTCGTCATCGGAGGCGCCAGTGATGAAGCCGGGGCCAATAATGCGGAGGAAACGTTGAAATGGCCCTTTGGCAACCGTGTTGCTTTGCTCTCGCTCAACTTCCGAGCTGACATCGGTCATTGCTTGGGCCGTGCAATGCAAAGAGCGGCAGCCACGGCACTTGTTGCAGCCAACATCGATCCGATCCCTATCGGTTGGAAATTTGGTTCAAAGAACTGAAGCCGCACGCTTATGAATGTCGAGCTGTTGGTCACGTGCCACTATCGCTTTGAAGTTATGGAGCCTTTGGTTCAACGATGAGGAGACGCGGCGGTTCCAAATGGAGTGGGTCTTGACGAGTGTGGCGGTTAACGCTTGCCATGATCGTGGGAGACGACCGTGTCGGTGGAGGCGCCGGACGTCATTGATACAATGGCAGTGCGATCTGGATGATGCCCATCATGCGTCTTGACGATGACATTGAGCGTCGGCGCCAGGTGCGACCAGGCCTCTCGCCTCGCAACCTGAATGCGTCGGTCTTGTTCCGGAGCGGCCAGCGAGCCTGAGCTTCAAACGAGTGTTATCGTCCAATAGCGGACCACAATACTTTCCTGCCGAAAGAGGTGCTCCAGGTCGCCCTGCCGGCGCCGCCAATCTGAAACATCCATGCTTGGCGTCATCACCTCGAAGATGACGATATCGTCGCTGTCTGTTTTTCCGCGGTCCTTCCAAAGACCCTCCGCAGGCGCCTGGAGATAGGCCGTCACGCCATCGAAGCGAGCCGCCAGTTCCTCTTTCAGACGGTCGAAATCTCTTCGGGGGTACGGTTGGCCCTGGCTGTCTGAGCGAGGCAACAGGATTTGGATGAGATACATCTTAGTCACCGCTATGCTGCGGATAGGGGAAGACTGATCTGCGAGGTCAGGCCAGCCCCTGACGCGAGGGACGTCAGACAGGACGAGGTCGCTGATATCTGCAGAGATATGACGAACCTCGGCGGCTAATTTCAAGGCCCGCTTCTGTCACCGGATGACCAAAGCGCCCGCTGTGGACGACGAGCGCTTCGGTAGTTCTTTACTTGTTGACGATTATCCGTTGCTTATCGCGGTTTTGGGCGTAAGTGGCCTTGTCGTAGGCAGTTTGCGCCTCCAGCTGGTCCTTGGTGAAGTTCGTATAGAGGTAGCGATTGCCGTTCTTGTCGGTCAAGAACTTGAGGTTCTCCATGCCGACGGCGACCTTCTTTTCGCCAATGCCCAGGAAGCCGCCTACATCAACAATTATCGAATCGACCTTCTTGTCGCCTGTCAGGATCACGTCGCCGATCTCGCCGACCTTCGCATCATCTGCGCCATAGACGTTGGTTCCGATCAGATTTGCCGCGCTGATTTTGTCTGACGGCATTTCGGTCAAGCTCGACTTGTCGATCGAGGCCGTCGCAGTCGTATCGGTTTTGGCAGTTGTTCCTTGAGTGTCCGCCGTGCTTTTGCTCGGCTGGGTCGTCGAGGCTGCCGCAGGATCGTAGGCCGTCGTATCGAAATTGGGCTGAGCATTAAGCTCATCCTTGGTCGTTTTTGCGACCAGCCAGCGATCGCCGTTCTTGTTGATCCATTCAAGCTTGTTGAAATCGTAGGCGACATTCTTTTCGCCCACGCCGAGGAAACCCCCGACGCCAATGACGACGAGTTTGGCGTTCCCGTTCTTGTCGAGGACGATGTCATTAACATCGCCGATCTTCGTCGCGTCATCTGCGGTGCTGTCGTAGACCGCGGCTCCTATGATCTTGGAGACGAGCTTGCCATCCGTGACCGGAGCAACGACCTCCGTCTGGGCAGCGGGTTTGCTGGTATTTGCGGCGTAAGCACCGGCGGTGCACAGCACCGTCGACATGAGAGCAGCCGTGGCCACCGTAGCCAGTATCTTGCGGACCATGTGAAATTCCTCCTGTTGCCTTGGTTGATTGACCGTCGGATCGGCCAACGTCATTTCTACCAACGAAAACAAAGGCCCTACGTTCCGGGAGTGGGTCCATGTCCTGCCGGCATAGACTGAAGGCTCATGCAGAACCTGATGCTACGTCGGGGGTGAGGGTCGCGGATCTGTTTCCGGCAAGGAGCCCGGCCGCGGATCGCGTTCCAGGCAGATCGTGCTAGACCGCCGCTCGTTACGCGGCTCTAGGGCTCTTCGCAGGCGAGTGACGGTTGCCGCCGTTGCGGGCGGACTTGCGCTTTGAAAGATGCGCAAGCACAGCCCTCAAACCCATCGCGTTCAGAACCCGATCTCTGGGGATACCTCCCTTGCGCGCCATTTCGACCCCCCAATGCATGTGGTCGAGTTCGCGGATTGAATGGGCGTCCGGATTGATGCTGAAGATGCAGCCGTAGTCGAGGGCCTTCTGATGCCAGCGCCAGTCGAGATCGAGCCGCCAGGGGTGCGCGTTGATTTCGACAGCGACACCATATTTCGCGCACGCTCTGAGGACCTTGTCGACGTCGAGCTCGTAGCCGGGACGACGCAACAATTGGCGACCGGTCATGTGCCCGATGATTGTCGTCCGGGGGTTCGCGATTGCCTCAATGATACGGTCCGTCTGCTCTTTCTTCGCCAACTTGAAGCGGCTGTGCACGCTCGCGACAACGAAATCGAACCGCTTCAAGACGTGGTCCGGATAATCAAGCGAGCCGTCGGCGAGGATGTCTGCCTCAATGCCCTTCAGGACACGGAATTTTCCGCCATACCTCTTGTTCAGCCGATCCGCTTCACGGTGCTGCTCGGCAATCTCCTGCAGTGTGAGGCCGCCCGCGTAGTGGGCAGACTGCGAATGGTCGGCGACACCAAAGTAGTCGAACCCGCGCTTGCGCGTCGCTTCAGCCATTGCCTCAAGCGTCTCGGTACCATCGGATGCGGTCGTGTGAGAATGCAGGATACCATGCAGATCTTCATCCCGGACGAGGGTAGGGAGCTGCCGCCTCGCTGCCCGCCCAATCTCGTCTCTGCCTTCGCGCAGTTCAGGTTCGATGAACTGCAGGTCCAACGCACCGTAGATTTCCTCCTCTGTCGCTGATGCGAGCAGCCTTCTCCCGCGGTAGAGCCCGCCGGGTTTGAGGGCAAATCCTCTCGCGGCCGCGTATATCTTCAACTGCTCAAGATGGGCCGCCGAACCCGTGGCTTCGAGGAGGCTCGCGCCAAAGTGCTTCTTGTCCGTGACGACAAGCCTGAGCGTGGACTGCTCGATTTCGGTCCGCTTCTTGCCCAGCGCGACCAGCGCGAGGTCGGCAACAAGTTCGCAACCGCGCCGGAAATCACCGGCGATTTCCACACGCGAAAGTTCGGGATGCTCTTGCTTCACCGATAGGATTGCATGCTCAAGGAGTGCGGCGGCCTTGTGCAGGTGAAGCTGTGTTTCGCCGCTTCGAGCGATAGCCAGGTTTTGCAGGATTTTTGTCTGAAGTGAAGCACCAAGGCCTTTGACAGGCCGGATACGATCTGCCTTTGCCGCGGCTTCGAGCTCGGCCAACGAGTTCACACCGAGCGCCTGATGGAGCTTCAGGATCTTGTCAGGCCGCAGGCCAGGTATTGTAAAAAGCTCCATCACACCTGCCGGCACCTCCTCGCGCAGCGTCTCAAGGCGTGGATGCGTGCCCGTTTCATAGAGCTTGCGCACAATGTCCGCGATCGCCTCACCGATTCCCGGGATTCTGGTGAGGGCGCCCGCGGCGATGATCCGATCAAGCGGCTGCGACAACGCTGCGAGACTATCGGCCGCGCGCAAGTAAGCCTTGGTGCGATAGGGATTGTCTCCGCGCAGCGACGTGCGATGTGCGAATTCCCTAAGCAGACTGGCGACTGTCCGCGGATCGGTTTTGGCCATTCAAGGCAAACGGGGCCAATCTCCGCAGGTTCCAATCACGCCAAAGGCAGTGAGGCCCCCTAGTCCAGCCTTGCTGCCTTTTCGCGGAGTGGGGCTACAGATCCGGCAATGATTGGTCGGCTCGACCCCATCCCGCCAGAGATTTGCTAGCTGCGCGTTTCTTCAGTTCAGGAGCATCGCCGACGTGGAAATGCGAGGGCGCATCAATCGTCTTCATCTCCGCCCAGGTGATCGGCGCCGCGACCGGAGCGCCAGGTCGGGACCTCGCGCTATAAGGCATGATCGCGGTCGCCCCACGCTGGTTGCGCAAATAGTCGACAAAGATGCGACCCTTGCGGCGGGCCCTCGACAACGCGGCCGTGAAGTGAGAGGGATCGCTTTGAGCGACCGCTTGAGCGAGGCGATGCGCAAAGTCTTTCACTTGCGGCCATTCGGCCTGTGGGATGAGCGGCGCGATCACATGCACTCCTTTGCCTCCCGTCAGCATCGGGAACGTCGTAAGGCCCAGCGATTTCAAAATATCACGAAACTGGAAAGCGGCGGCGCGGACGGCTTCGAAATCGAGACCCTCATCCGGGTCGAGATCGAAGACGAGGCGGTCGGCCTTTTCGACATCCTCTATCCGTGCTCCCCACCCATGCAGCTCGATCGTTCCCATCTGGACGCAGGTCATCAGCCCATCGGCGTCGTCGACATAAAGGTATGGCTCCTCGTGACCGTCCTTTTCCATGATGCCGACATGGTGGACTTTGTCGCCAAAGCTCCCGGCATCATGCTTCTGGAAAAAGCACTTCTTGGCCCGGCCCTGGGGACACCGAACAAGGCTGATCGGCCGACTGCCGACCCAAGGCAACATGATCTCCGCGACGGCCGCATAGTGGTCGGCAAGCTGGCCTTTGGTAATATTGGACTCCGGATAGATCACGCGGTCACGGTTGCTGATAGCGATGGTGTTCGCCGGCGCCGCGGTCAGCTTGGCTGTGCGACGTTCCGTCTCCAGCACGACCGCGGCCGCCTTCTTGTCTTCGCGCAGACCAAGGTAGCTCGGATGTCTCAACGTTCCTTCGTTGGTCATCTCTGTGAAGGCAATCTCCGCCACCAACTTGGGTCGAAGCCAGTGTGCTCCGCGAACTTCGGCTCGCGGCGCCTCGACGGTCGCGGCCTTCTGCTCGAGTGGTGCCATGATCTTCATGAGGCGGAAAAGCTCAGCTGTGTCGAAGCCAGTGCCGACTTTCCCCGCGTAACGCAGCTTGCCGCCGTCATGCACTCCAAGGATCAATGACCGGAACGCGCGGACCTTGTCGGACGGCGTCCAGCCGACAATCACAAACTCCTGCCGCTTGATGCACTTGATCTTGAGCCAGTTTCCACCGCGGGCCGCCACATAAGGAGAATCGGCGAGCTTCGAAACCACCCCCTCGAGACCAGCTGCGCAAAAGCGCTCGAGCAACTCTTCTCCGCGACCCAGGATATGATCGGAATAACGAAGCACAGGGTTCTTCGCGGGCAAAATGGCCTGGAGCTTTTCCTTGCGATCAAGGAGAGGACGCCTGGTGAGATCTTCGCCGTCGAGTTGAAGGAGGTCGAAGGCATAAAAGTCGATGGTCGACGGCGCACCCTTCAATGCGTTTTGAAGGGCCTGGAAGTTTGATCGTCCGTTTGCATCGACAACGACGGCCTCGCCATCAATCAGGGCGGACCCGACCTTGAGCTTGCTGGCTTCCGAAAGAATGGAAGGAAAACGGTTAGACCAGTCCAGGCCAGATCGCGTGTAGGCACGCGCTTGCCCGCTGCCGACGGCGACTAGAATGCGATAGCCGTCATATTTCATTTCGTGGAGCCAGCGGTCGCCGGCAGGGACGACGTCCACGAGCGTTGCGAGCTGGACAGGCCGAAAAGTGGGCAGTTCTGAATTGGCTGGGTCACTCGTAGGCGACTTCGCTTGACGAGCGGTTGACCCCTGAATTGCTTTACGCGACGTTGGCTTGACCACACTCACCCGCCCCATCCCAAGAAGAAATGGCTTAATCGCGTCCAACGCACGACTGCTTCTTTAGTTTCGCTGCCAGTGGAGCTTGTCTCCGTCATTGCCGAGTCGCTTGCAGCGACTCGGCCGGCTCTCAGCTGGATCCGTACTGGCTGCTTCCTCCACCATCTTGCCACATGGCCATATTGGATCGTAACGAACTTTGGCATTTGCGAGATCTCCTTTTAGGGGTTTCGACGTGAAGCGTGGGCGACGGCCGCAAGCAGTCTTTCTGCAAGTGCGATCGCGCGATCGGTCTTAACCGACGTCGATCCAGGCGGGTGCGTGATCGCTCGGCTTTTCCCATCCACGGGTCTCGACATCGACACCCGCAGCCAGAATGCTCTTCGCAAGGGACGGGCTTACGAGCAGATGGTCCATCCGCAGGCCTGAGCTTCTGTCGTAGCCACCGCGATAGGAAAAGTTCCAGTAGGTGTATATGCCCTTGTCTGGATGGATACGACGCATCGCATCCACCCAACCCAAGGTTAGCATGTGGGCATAAGCTTTCCTGCTTTCGGGGAAGAAGACGGCATCGCCCAGCCAGCGCGCCGGAACAACGGCGTCTATTTCGGTGGGCACGACGTTGTAATCACCACAAAGCACCGTCCGCTCGCCCAACAGCGACTGGCTGTAGGTGACGAGACGGTCGAACCAACGGAGCTTGTAATCGAACTTTGGCCCTGGCGCGGGATTGCCATTGGGCAGATAGATGCAGCCGACGATGAGATCGTCGATTTCCGCCTCGAGATAGCGGCTATGCGTATCATCGGGATCGCCCGGCAAGCCGCGGCGGCGCTCGACCGGATCCCTCCCACGGGCCAGGATTGCCACGCCGTTATAGGATTTCTGGCCGTGCCAGATTGCGCTAAAGCCGAGGTCCCGAATCGCCTCGATCGGAAATTTCACGTCCGATGTTTTCAGTTCCTGAAGGCAGACCACGTCATAGTCAGTCTCGCCAAGCCACTTCAGCAGCACCGGCAAGCGCCCATTGACACCATTGACGTTGAAGGTCGCGATCCGGGTCATCCCCGCTATTCCTGCGTGAGGTTGCCTTAGATGTTCCTGATGAGCAGACAATCAAAAAATTTCGGATGCCTCGTGCGCCCGGCAAGAAAAAGCCCCGTCGTGTATTCGACGGGGCCTCATTTTTTAGAGTGGCGTGGTCCGGCGAACGCGATCGCGTTCGGCCTCGATGTCATCATAGGGCTCCGCGGTCGCGTCGAAACCCGTCCACCCGCTGGCCTCGTAAGCGCTTCGCCGCTCGTCGAGGTTGGCGGCACGCTCGCCTCGCAGGATGCGTTCAGCCTCGCCGGTGAGCCGATCGTCGACTTTGGCCGTCACGAGACTGCCGCCGCGGCGAACGCCCTCGGCATAGACATGAGCATCGCGTTCAGGAACGCCGGACTCTGTCAGCGCGCCCACAATTCCGCCGGCGGCTCCGCCGACCACCGCGCCGCCCACCGCGCCAACTGCCGTAGCAGCTAGCCAGCCGGCCGCCACCACAGGCCCAACACCGGGTATGGCCATGATTCCGAGCCCGGTAAGGAGGCCGCCCGCGCCGCCCACGAGCGCTCCCAGGCCCGCGCCGGCGGCGGCATCGTCGCCGGCTTCCGAGGTCTCATCCCGATACCAATTGTCGGAATTGTTCGCCACGATGCTGATGTCGTCTCTCGGCACGCCAATCGCTTCCAGCTCGCTTACTGCGTCGGACGCGTCCTGATAGTCATCGAAAAGTCCGGTGACAGTCGTCATGTTTCACTCCATCGTCTGAGTTCGGTTATTGAGCGCCGGCAACCACGTTGCCTTTGAAATCGAGCGCTACGGCTACCTGCTTTCCGTCTTTCTCGGCGGTGCCGCGCCAGATGCCCTGGTCGTCCTTTGTCAATGTGCTGACATTGGCGAAGCCGGCATCCTGGATCCGTGATTTCGCCTGGGCTTCCGTAAAGCTGTTCGCTCCAGGCACCGGAGCAGATACGTTCTGGTCTGTGTCTGTCGCCGCGGGTGCGGTGCTGGTCGTTGCCGTATTGTCGGTTTTGCCGGAGGCAATCTTTTCGATCATCTCCTGATGCATCTTGAGTGTCGGCAACGTCTGCTGTGCGAATGCCTTGAGATCCGCGTTGTCGCCGTCGGCCGCATAGTCCTGGAACAGCTTGACCGCGTCGGCGTGCGCGTCTTGCTGCATCTTCACGTAAGACTGGTCGGGTGCCCCGTTCGTGGATCTCAACGCCTCGAGGTCATTCTTGTGATTGGCGTCCGTGTCAGCCGGAACCTGCAATTTCTGCTCGCCGGCGATCGACTGCAGTTTGGCGTTGGCGGCGCCGTGATCGGTAATCATTTTCAGGGCAAAGTCGTTGATGGCCTGATCTTCCGCCTTGCCCTGGACGATCTTGCTGGACTCGACTTCGAAGATCCCACCTTGCGCGGCCTTGTTGACGAAATCCTGCGCCTTTTCGGCACTGAGCGCCGGATGGGCAAAACCCAGTCCGACCGCCGTGCAGAGCGCAGCCGATAGCAAATGAAGTTTCATGGATATCCTCCAACGCACAGAATTGTGCCTGGAAGACAAACAGAGGGGCGCAGCGTTTGTTCCAACAATCGGTGACACCCCGCACTGAAAAATTGGCGTCCCGAGCTTCGCGTCTGCACATGCACTGGCGTCGGTAGTGTCTGCAGCCCGGACGCCCTATGTTTCCAGCATGCCCGCGCGCCGAAAAATCGACCCGACCTCAAAATTGATCGCCGAGTGGCCGCTGTCGCCGGCCGCGACCCTGGGATCGTCCATGCGGGCGAGGGGCATTTTCCTTGAGATCCGCGCGCGTCTGCCGCCTGCGCTCAGAAACTTGCTGCATATCGAATCCCGGGTGCTGACCTTGCGACTGCCGGAGGCCTCTGAGGCAGATGTCGATGCGGCAACGGCGATCGTGTCCAAAGCGATGCAGGACATCGAAGACCTGCCGGTGATCCCGCGCGAAGTCGAGGACATCCTGACGATTTCGTCTGGCGAGCGTCACCGCTGGCTCAAGGCCGGACGTTTGCAGAGCGCCGGGACCAGGACGGTCAAGCTTCGCGGCCGCGCCAGGAAGATCACATTCCACGTGTTCGACCCGCGGCACATCGAAGATGTGCTTGACCGTGACCTGGTCACTGTCTGGCGTGACGAAGATGCGGCGGCAGCCGCGGAGAACCGGCGACGGGCCGCCGCCAAGGCGGCAATCAAGCGTGCGCAGAAGAGGGGGCGTGAGGCTCCCCATTCCGCCGGGAGTGGCGGAGACGAAAGCTCGAAGGCCAAACTGCGCGGTTGGGAAGACTTTGAGAGCGATGGGCTGCTGCGCTGACAAGCGACTCGGTCATCATGCCGAGAATCTTTCAATATCGATCGTGATCTCAAGGACAATTCCGGCGGAGCCCCAATCTCGCACGACTCCGCCAAGCTCACTCGCGGCGGCGCGTACCAAGCGGCTCCCGAAACCTTCGTCTTCGGTTGCGACTGGAGGTGGTCCTCCTACCTCTCTCCACCGGACAGTCACCTTACCGTCCCGACTGGAGCATGCGATTTCTATTGAGCCGGCGGCCGCCGAGAGGCTGCCATGTTTGGCAGCGTTGGTGGCGAATTCGTGTAGCAAGAGAGAAAGCGGCGTGATCATCGCTGAAGGCACCGGCATATCGATGCCACTGATCGCGAAGCGGGGATGCTCGTCAGCTCCATGGCGGTATGGCGCGAGGATTGCGGCGATCAATGCATGTAGGCTCGTCGCGACCTGAACAGAGGGGCCAGTCGAAGGGAGCATCGTCAGCGCATGCGCCCGCGCGAGGGCGCCGAGCCGGTCAGAAACGGTGGAGGCGAGCGCGGCCGGCGTTTCAGCGGCTGACGCGCTCAAATTGACGATGGAGCTTGCGATGGCAAAAAGATTCTTCACGCGGTGGTCCATCTCGCGAAGCAGCAGCTCCCGCTGCTCTTGCGCGCGCAGCCGCTCGGAAATGTCACGGCCGATCTTGGAGACACCGATAATTGCGCCAGACGTATCCGCGATCGGGGAAGCGGTCAAAGAGATCGGAATGCTGCTGCCATCCTTGCGCATGCGAACGGTCTCGAAATGCTCGACATGTTCTCCATTGCGAATGCGCGCCAGGATCTTTCGCTCCTCATTCTGGCGATCGGGCGGTATCAGCAACATGAGCGGACGTCCGACAATTTCCTTGCGGCCGTAGCCGTAGATACCCTCGGCGCCGTTGTTCCAGTCCGTAACGATGCCATCCATATCGATCGCGATGATTGCGTCATCCGAGGATTCGACCAGTGCGCTCAGTCGCGCTGCCGTTGTTTCCGCTCGCATCCGTTCCATCGCAAACCCGAGCTGACGGGCAATAGTCAACGCAAGTTCGCGTTCACGATCGGCGAAGCGATGGGGTGCTGGATAGTAGACCATGAACTTGCCGATGAGCTCGCGGGAGCTGGCAAGCGGGATAAAGGCCAGCGCTTCGATTCCCTCGCCAAGGACCCTGTCGATGAGTTGCCGAGATTCACCGCTGAGACGAATATCCTCGACAAAGATTGGCTCGGCATTGTGGTCCCCGCGCGTCCACGGCGTGTGGCCGTTAACTGCCTCGCGGTATTCTTCAGAGAGTGAGCGCCACGCGACGAAGCTCATGACGCCGTGGCTGTCAAATCTCAGAATCGAGGCGCGCGACGAACCGAGCGCGTCGCATATGGCATCGAGTGCTGCATCGTAGATCTCGCCAAGGCCGTTGGCTCGGTATAGTCGGTCGGTGAGGCGAAAGAGGACGGCTTGCTCTCTGACAATTTCGCCGTCGGCTGGCTCATGCTGGCCTCGCCCCATGGCCGCATCACTCATGGCCCCGTGCCCCATGGCTCTATCCCACGGATGGCTCGATTGAAGTTCGACCAAGTCCTCGACCAAACCACCTAACGCAGCACCCGCTCCCCAAGTTCTTGGACTGCCGGTTGCGACCGCAACCATGCCAAACAATATGCGCCTTGCGCAGTTTCGCAATAGGGACTTCGGGCCTGACGTGGATTGGTACCGTCAGTCGTTATCGCTTGCTTGGACCCCGGGACTGACTTCGACATCCGACGACTTGCAGGACGCTGAGGCAGGACGGCTCAAGGTTGGTGATCGATACAGGAACAAATCGGATTGGACCGGGTTCAGCAACAATGCCCGGAGATCGACGCGAGAAGCTGGCCGAATTGCTGCGCCGCCAAATTGCGAGGGAGGCGGTGCGGCGGTATCTGCGTGGGCGTCTTCCAACCTGTGATAATGACCAATGTTCCGCGACTCGGATTTTGCTAGCGGTCAGACAGACGGAACCTTTGCGAGCACGAAACCTTCTCCCTGTGATCCAAGGGAGGAAACCATGGCAAATCTGGGAAGACTGGCTGTCGCAGTGCTTGGCATTCTAGCCTATCAAAATCGCGAGAAGATCGGAGACTTGATCCGAGGAAATCGCGATCCAAACAACCCGCAGGGAGGGCTCTTGGATCAGTTATCCAAGGGCGTGTCCGGCACGGCGCTTGGGGACATCCTCGAGCGCTTCAGAAATGCAGGAGCCGGGTCGAAGGTGGATTCGTGGGTTAGCACCGGACCCAATCAGCCGATCGAACCAAAGGACGTGGAGACCGCAATCGACGAGGACACGCTCACGTCTCTTTCGATGCAGACTGGTCTGTCACGCGACGAGCTGATTGCCAGGATCACCAAAGATTTGCCTGAAGCGGTCGACAAGCTGACGCCAGACGGCCAATTGCCGGCAGCAAACCCGACACAAGAGACAGGCAAGATTACACTCCTCGATCAGGTGCCGCCAGGCACCCCCGAGTAGGTGCTGCCGCCCCCGGTCATAAGGCCTTAAGAGGGGCGCACGGTCCTGCCCGTCCCAGGGATAAACGTGATGTCCTGCGCCTATTGCTCTGCTTAGGAAAAGGCCCATTCCGCATCAGTGGGTGAGATCGCCTGCTCGCCCAACTGTCTGCTAAGCTCTTGCCACGACGCGTCCGAAGAAAAACTGGTCATACTTCCACAGGCTTTTGCGAAGGGAATTTTTCCGAGCCGGTCCATGATGGTATCGCTGGACACGGCCATGTCTCCGTTTCGAAAAACGTCCAAGAGATCGTCATCGCACTCAATTACTCGGTGTCCCCAAGCGCCAGGTAGATCATCCGCGACGAGAGCCTCCCGCAGATCGGCATCCACGCCCGCAGCCTCAAGTGCGCGGCAGACTACATAGCGCATCAACGGGTAGTAGACCGGCTGATGACTGCCTCCGAGCGCGCGGGCGCCCGGCAGGACCGACACGACCAGAAACATGAGAAGGAGATTCGGAATTAGACTGCGGTCGGCCAACCGCTCGATGATTTCGGCAGCCTCGAAGCGAACCATATTCAATCCTGTTGCCGGATTGACGAGTTCGCCAGCGACCAGTCGCAGTGGCAGGCGCCTGCCGTTTTGATAGAACCAGAAGAAGTCGGTACCGCGCGCGAGCCAGCCACTCCAGGGGCCGTCTGCAAGCCTGTCGATCTCTGCAAGCATATTCAACGCGAACCTTGGGTCTTCCAGCAGCCTCGTACGCAGCCAGGAATTCTCTTCCGACAGATGGTTCGCCACAAGGTCGGCAATATCCTCGTCGTCGATCTGCAAGAAGGTAAAGCGGCTTCCAAACAGCTTCGGCCACAGGCTGCAATTGGCTTCCTTTATGGCATGTGCCGGCCGTTCGAATTGGCCCTTCGGCAGAAGATTGTGAAGCACCGCAAGCGCCTCTGGCTCCGCGCCTTGTTCCGCTGGCACCAGTTCGAACCGATAGGCTCCGGGCCCCGTCAGAAGGCTGTACCCGATCATGCGGCTTCGTGGGAGGCCGAAGACGTTGATCGGCGTCTGATCAACTGTGAGCCAGCCCGGCCCCTTGCGAGCCCTTTCAACGAGGCTCACCGTGGAAACGGCATAGGACAGGTAGGTAGAGCAGCCATGCGCCGAGAGGCCCAGGAGGCTAAGGACGTGAGTGTAGTAAGCCTCCGGGTCCATCAGGAGCAGCAGGTGAGGACCCGTCTGCAAAACGCGACGCTCTTCAAATTCCCTGCAGATTTCTGCGACCGCGTCGATCGGCAATCCATTTCGCTTCCCCGCGTTTTTGATCGCGTCGAGCAGCTTGGCCAGAGCGTATTGCCGACTTTCAGGCATGGTTGTCGAAACTGGGGCCTCGTACAGCCTGGCTGCGTAGTCGCGGATCGGACGGGAATAGTAGTGTTGCATCCACGGGTAGAGTGTCGCCAGCGATCTAAGCACAGCCTGTTTCGCTCCTGCGGCTCCTGCTAGCTCATACACGTCATGGATCCCCCTCTTGCCGAGCGGCGTTGCTCAAGGCAGCAACGCCGAAGAGAAGCACCACAGCGAAACCGAGGAAAATCGTCGACGGAAAGGCCTGGTCTCCCAAAACGGTCGCGATGCAGAAAATGACAAACCCAAGCCCGACTGCGAGGCTGTGCATGGCACCTTTGGCCCTGCCCAAGGCCTTATCGGGTACACGCGACTGCAGTGTGACCTCGACGCTGACCCGGCCCAGATTGTAGAGAAACCCAAGCGCGGCAAACATGGTCAATGTCCAGGGCACGCGCAAGGGTACCAGCGCCATCAGCGCGAGCGCGGTTAAGCCTAAAACCATGAGGTGCAATGTATGAGGACTTATCGTTCCTGTCAGCCGACTGAGCAGTGCCGCTCCGATCAGAGAACCCGCCGACCAGGCTGCCTCGACGCGACCGAAGTCCGCGGCGGTGCCCTTCTGTTCTACGAAAACGAAGCTAGATCCCATCACGCTGACCAACACCGCGCCTCCATATAGGAGCGCGTAGACGGCGAAGAGACGAACCAGGCGCCCGTCAATTTTGAGAACAAGCCCGTTGACTTTGCGTCCGCCAGACGCCGAGCCGCCACGAATGCAGGACAAGCTTCCCGCCGAAACAAGAAAACATGCGGCAAGGAGGACGAACACCAGGGTAGCGGAATGGTCCTTTGGCAACGCACCAACGAGCAGCGCTGCCGCCAGACATCCGAACTGCGTGACGAAGAAGACAACGGAATTTGAAGCTGTCAGATCGCCTCCCGCTACGAGAGGGATCATTGACTGCGAACTCGTAAGTGCAACTCTGTCACATAGCGCAAAGGGAATCGCTGAACACCAGATCGCTGGTAACAAGTCCAGATAGGGAAGCGCGCAGGCTGCGGCGAGCATGACGGCAAAGCGACTGACGTCCGCTGCGATATTCAGCAGTCGTCTGTCAAACCGATCCGCCATTGCGCCAGCCAGGGGGCTCGCGACAAATTCCACAAGGCTGACGATCGCGAGCAACGTCGCGACACTCGCGCTTCCATACCCTGCTTCGACGAGGGTCCATGAGCATGCGATGTAGTAGCCGTTTCGTCCGACAGACGCGGACAACGCACTGGCCAGGAAGCCAATGAAGGCGCGGGGCTCACGGAGCGTTCCTTTGGCATAATGAAACCGAACTTCGCGTGACATCGGCAGCCCACCCATCCATTGGCCGCATGTCATGCCACTCCGGCGATGTCTGATTTAACGGGATGCCGAGCCTTTCAATTCCTTGCTGAAATAAAAGGGGTCCGGGCTAGATCCTGGACTTGCGCCGAAACTCTATCGGGTTCGTGCCAAAGGCGCGTTTGAACGCGGTCGTGAGGTGGCTTGAGCTTGCGAAGCCGCATTCCATCGCGATTTTTGTCGCCGACAAATCCGTCGATCGCAACATCTCCGCGGACTGTACCAATCGGCGCTGCGCGATGAACGCATGCGGCGTCATTCCAGTCGACTGCTTGAACGCCCTGCCGAAATGAAAACGGCTGATACCTAGCTCTTTTGCTAGATCGGCCAGCGTGGGTTTGGCGTCTGGGGATGGCTCCATCATTCCCACGACGCGCTTGAGATCGAAAGTCGAGAGACCGCCTTTTGCCAGCTTGCGGCCGGTTCGGTTCAACCTGACCATTTGCACGAACAATTGCGTGACCTGGCTCTCCACCATCGTCGTGCTTATTGGATCAGGAAACCTGAGCTCGGCGGCTATTCTCTGCAACGCCACTTCTATGGTGTTGTCACGGAATCCGATCCACGGGGGCAGTCCCGCCCGGCGGTAGGATGCAAATCCTTCGAAGGTCTCATCTGCGAACTCCTGCGCGATGGACACGAGCAGGTATGAGGCGATTGCGTCACCCTCATCCCAACCAGTCCATTCGCTGTCGGCGGGGATGTAGATAATCGAACCGGGCCGCCTGGCCGAGAAAGAAACCCGGCGACCGTCGACGAAGTCTTCTCCGCGCCGGGCGGCACCCTTCAAGTTCATCAAGAACATATGCCGGGGGTGGGCAATTCTCGTTTCTTGCCGCTCTAAACCCGTTCTCTTAATTACGTCTGCGCGTATGTTCCCCCAGCTCTCATATTGGTGAACAAGGGTTTGGTGCCGCGAACGGCGGAATGTGGTCGGGTCGAGGCAAAAAATATCCGCCAATCGAAGCGACTCCTTCGGTGACTACTCAACCTCCTGTTTGTGCCTAACCATAGGTTGTTGGACAACTCACAAATAATTCAGAGTTGTCGGTTGATGTGGCGCGAGCGAAAAAATCGCAATTCGATGGAAGCCGCTTCTACAAGGCCATTCTATTCCTCGCCTCCGCTAATACTCGACCACCAAGAATATTACTCGGCGCTAATCTTCGTGCCGTTGTCGAGTTGAGGCATCTCACCGATCACACGGGTAGTGGGGAGGCACAATTCGATGCGAGGACTCGACGACTTTCTGGCTGAATGCGACCGCGCCCCGCGGATCAACGAACTGTCAGGCTTTTTCGCGACGACGGCAGCCGGCGAAAGCGGAATGCCTACACGCAAGCCCGAGGTCGATTCCAGGCTTCTTCCGAACGATAACCTCATTCGCGACTTGATCGGCTTGCATGCGGCACGACAAGGCTTCTTCGATCAGCACTATCACAGCAGCATTCCCTACCGGTTGGAGGAGGAGTGCCGGATGGCTTACGGCGTGCTGAGATATGCACGAATTCGCGGTGCCCAACTGTCGTTATATAGCCTTGGCACAGCGGAGGGCACCATGGCGAGAACACTGTCGGAATTGTCCCGCGGGCAAATCCACAGCCTCTCCTGCAGTCCTAACGCGGAAAATTACAAGTGCTTCATGGCATATGGCGAACCGCCAGACGCCGAGTTCTTTGTCGGCCCGTTCCATCGACTGACCAAGGCCGTCCTCAATTCAAACGCCCGGTTGGGCAAATTCGCTTCCGGATTCGACATAATCCTCGAAGATACCACCTTTCAAATGTACTCGCCGAACAGACCCAAACAGATTGAGTTTGTGGCGCAGCATCTCAAGGAAGGAGGCATCTTCGTATTCCTCGAGAAATTTCGGGCGGTTGACGACAGCGACTATCAGCGCCGCGAGTACCAGAAGGATTTCGGCTTCAAGGCTCGCTACTTCCAGCAAGAGCAGATCGAGGCCAAGAAGACCGCGGTGCTGACCACGATGTTCAACAACGAGGTAACGCTTGAGGAGATGTCGCGCGCTGTAGGGACGCATTTCAAACACTGCGTCATGACCTGGAACAGCGGAAATTTCTGCAGCCTTGCGGCGAGCAACAGCCGGGAAAATCTTAACCTGTACGTCTCGCAGATGGCGGACCCGGCCATTCCACATGAGTATGTCTACGAAGCGGGCTTGTATCGAAGCCTGACGGATCATGCCGTCCCGTGAAATGTGCCTCGGCGAACTTCTTCAGCCGCGCGCACGGAGGGAACCTATTGACTGCCTCCTGCACCAACGAAGAGATGGGAACGCGTTGCGCCGAAACTGACACCATCCCCGTCGGCAAAGCGCCCGAGGCATGACGCCGAACGGCAACGCGTTGCGGCTACTGGCGTACGCCCTTGCAGCGGTCGATCATGGCAGCCTGAGGCGGGCGGCAAGGGCGATGAGGGTTCGAGAATCCTCCGTGAGCCGAAACATCGTCAAGCTCGAACAACACTTGGAAGTCCAATTGTTCGAACGCGATGTCCGCGGCGTTCGTTTGACGGAGCCGGGTCGAGCCTGGATCGATGTTGTGCGAGCTCACTACGAAGGATTGCTGGACGCTTTCGATGACCGTGTCGGAGACAAGGACGCAAAGACGCTCCGGATTGGATTGTGTTGTGTGAGGGGAGGAGAATTCCTAAGAGGCATCATCGCTCGCTTCGGCAGCCTCTACCCGGACGTGAGCTTTAGCATCGAGGATGTTCCCGCGGGGCGGTGGCTGTCAGCCATACGCCGCCGGCACCTCGACCTCGTGTTCACTCACGACTTTGGCGCCGTCCCTTCCTGTTGCAGCGAAGTGTTTTGGCACGAGCGCCTCTTCGTCCTCTTGCCGGCGTCTCACTCGCTCGTCGACAGGCCCGTGGTCGCATGGTCCGATCTTGCAGAAATGTGCTTGCTCGTTCCAGTCGGGCCAGAGGGGCCGCTATTCGACCTGCGACTGTTGGAGCGCATCGCAGCAACCGGCAGCCCGGCAGTGCAGACGTGCCGAGCGAACCAAGCGACGGTCGCTCTCAAGGTGCAACTGGGGGAGGGCTTTACTTTGGCCGAGGAAAGCTGTGCCAGGACGACCGCTATTGAATCCACGATGTGGAAACCGCTGGCAGGGCAAAACAGTGTCAGCTCAATCAGGGCTGTCTGGCTCGACTCGAATCCAAAGCGTTCTGTGCTCCGGTTGGTTGCTGTTGCCAGGAATAGGGCAGGGGATACGCCCAGCAATTCGGAAACAAATGCTGCTCGACCTGGGCGAAGCACATGAGCGGTGGTTCAGCCTCTGGCGAGAACGGCGGGCTGATGCGCGGCCTCAACCAAATCGGCCGCCGCCTGTTCAACCTGATCGGCTGCTTGGTCCAACTGTTCGAGCTTCTTGGCTAGCCGCTCGTGCAGCATCGAAAGCCGTGCTGCGTGGTAGATGGCGCTTCGCTTTCGGCCATCCATGTTGAGAGGTTCAAACAACATCGCGACTGCTCTCCTCAGTCGGCGGGACGGCCTTCGGCAGTCGCCCTCTGGCTGCGAGCCGTTGCCGGCTCCGCATACGAGCGCAAAGGGCGAGGCTAACCGCGAGCCCGCAGCTCTCGCCGACTATTGCCTTTGCCTGGTGGGGAGATTTTTCTGCTCGCTTCATGCGTTGCCTGGCGACCGCCTGTTCCAAAACCACAAGTTCAACCATACTGACGCATCCTCATGCCAGCGACCCCTTCCAAAAGAGAACCGCGGGGTACCCCTTTGGTTCCGGGCGCTGCAATGTGCGCCGATGCGGATGTCCTCGCCGGACTACGACAAGCTCATCATACAACTTGAGAGCCGACACCGCTCCAAGGTTTGAACCATGATTTGCTCTCGCGCTGCCCTTTCGAAGGTCAGATAGGGCTACCCGGGTTTGCAGCCTTCCCTCCCTCGCAGCAGCAAGGAGGCTGGCTAGGCCCGTTTCGGATGCAAGCCGTTGCACGAGCGGATACGGGCAAAGTGGAACAATCCGACAGCCGGCGGGTTTCAAAGATGAAGGGCGATCTGTTTCGGAGGAAACGGGATGAAACGCGTCCTTACTCAAAATGCGGTACGACTGATGCTGGGCGGCGTAGCCGCCTGTCTGCTCACCATCGTCGAGATTCCCAACCCGATTACGCCATTGTCGCTCGTGTCCGAGGCGCGGGCTGCCACAAACGTTTCGATCAGCACATTCTACCAGGACCTTTCTTCTCATGGTGACTGGGTTTCGTACCACGGAGCGGCCGTTTTCGTGCCGGCTGATGTACCTGACGATTGGCGTCCATATACCCTTGGACACTGGGTCTATACTGAGCAGTATGGCTGGCTCTGGGTATCCGACGAGCCATTCGGCTGGGCGACGTACCATTACGGCCGGTGGGGCTATGCCGACGACATCGGCTGGTACTGGGTCCCGGGCACTCGTTGGGCGCCAGCCTGGGTGAGTTGGCGTCGTGACAGGCAGCACCTGATCTGGGCTCCGCTGCCGCCGCGTCGTGATCCGGATTTGATTTCAATCGAGGTGACCTTCGACGCGACGCCGGATTTTTACTGGGTCGTTGTCCCCACACGCGAATTCCTTGCCGCGGACATTTCTGTCGTCGTTATCCGTGATGGGCCGGAATTTGTGCGCATTGTCGAGGCAGCCGAGCCGGTTGGCGATGTGACGATCCATAACAACGTGGTGATCAACAAAGTCATAGATGTTGATGTGATCGAGAAGGAGACGAACCAGGAGGTGACTGTCGTCAAGATCAGCAAGACCGACGCGCCCCAGCAGTCTGGCAAAATGGAAAACAATACGGTCAGGGTCTTTGAAGGCGAGGTGAAAGCCGATGCCGATGCCAAACCAGCTGAGATCAAAGATATCGAGGAGGTGAAGAAGGTTCAGGCTGGCCGGAAATCGAAGCCGACCAAAGGCGCCGCCACGACCGAACAGGTCGAGCCCGAGCAGGCGGCCAAGCCGCAGAAAAAGACGCAGGAACAGCCTGCGGCCGAGCAGCAGCAGGCCGAGCCCGAGCAGGCGGCAAAGCCGAAGAAAAAGGCCAAGGAGCAGCCCGCCGCCGAGCAGCAGCAGCAGGGCGAGCCCGAGCAGGCGGCAAAGTCGAAGAA
>NZ_RZOS01000039.1:0-24199 GCF_004022605.1 Mesorhizobium sp. M4B.F.Ca.ET.089.01.1.1 | reverse complement strand
ATGCCTGGGTCGATCTCGATAGCCTGAGCGAAATGCGACGAGAGGCACTCAAGGCTCTGCAAGACATAGCAGTCGACGAAATGGCCTCAAGCGATTTGGATGAATCATTGACCGTCTCCGTCCATGACGAAGCCGGGAGACCTGTCTATTCTGCTACCCTCAGCGTCTCTCAGTCGTTTCCGGTTGCGCAGGGGTCCCACTAAGCTTGCCAGGGAGGCCCGACAGAGGGTGATCGAGGTGAGGGCGGCGTAGGACACCTTCAGAACTAGATGGAGAGCCGTTTTTTGTTGGCTCTGATTTTCCTCCGATAGACGGCTGCGACTTTGCCCACCGAGCCGGTAGCGAAGAGTGTGCCGGCGAGCGCGGCCGCCTCGACTTTCTCAATGATCATTTGCTTCGCTTCTCGCTCTGCCAACTTACCTCCCTGGGCAATCCGCAGCGTTCGAAGCCAGATTACCTGGTGCGCTTCCAGCGCCGACAAACAAAGATCGAACCACGGATTGAACATTCAGACCTCCAGATCGCTCAGGAGAACGGCGGCATCGAGTGTCGGTTCCCAAGTGGGGAGCGCACAGCAAGCTGCAGGAACGTGCCGGACGCTTCGGCGGTGGTTAGGACAGCGGCGACCAGCAGACATCTGCGCTGGCGGGCTTCCCTGTGGCGCGCTATATCGACCCGATGGCGAAGGGCTGGACGTTTCAATCCATGATCGACGCGAAGATGACCGTGACGGCGTTTTGCCACTGGTCGCCCTGCAACCATAGCCAGAAGCTCGATCTCGCCCAGCTCCGGGACCGCTATGGCCCTGACGCGCCGGCAATGGCCGATGCTCATTTCCAAGCTGAAATGCAACAGATGCGGCGGGACGGCCGTAGGAGTGATCTACACGCCCGACACAAAGCCGGATGCCTACCGCAAGGCCGAAGGCGGCTAATCGACCGTCTACGCGGACGGCCCAGCGTTCGGGGGTGTGGGTCTTTGGGGTTCGGCCGCCGGGCCTACCGGCAAACTCATAGGGGGGCGTTTGTCGGCAACCGCAATCATAGGCCGATATAGCGGGCTAGCCAGGCGGCTCGAATAGCCACACGGACGTGACGATGATGACAATCGCCATGGCCATGATGAAAAGCGCGATCTTCAGGGACCACCTATCCATTCTTGGCTGCTGATAACAACCTTGGCCCCAAAGGCAATTCAAATAGACGTTAGGGCTGCCCCGGCTGTCTATCAACCCTTTCGCAGCGTCACCGACCACGCTGCTATCCAGCTCACCTGTGCCTTCGAAGCGAGGTCCACTGGGATATTTCACATCCGCCGTTTCGGCGACGGAAGGGCCAAGCGCAACCGCTAGGACGGTGAGCAGCCCGCTGAGCAGGCGCCAACTTATCGTTCGATTTGGCATGATAAGTCCCCCACAAACCCATGCTCCCGAATTTTTAGGACCAAGGCAACTGTCCGTCAGAATCCCACACGGACGGAATCCGATAGACCCGTGCATGGCCAAAGCCTCCCGGAGCTCTCTGGAGCGTTTAGAGACACGACACGATGACCGACGCCGTCATCCCTTGCTGACAAGCAGCGCGTGGATGCGGAAACACGCGACCGAGTTTTGCACCGCAGGCATCGTCGTAGCCTGCGAACTCGGGAGACGTCTATGTGCAACGCCGAAGAGCCGGGTACCGGAGCCACCGCGCTATGCGCAGATTAGACAATGCAGACGCGCGGATCAGTTGCGAAGCGACTACCGTTTGCGCGGAGCCTCTGCTGCCGGGGTCAGATCGGCGCAGGTCACCTTTTCTCCTGGCACCTAGGCTGTCGTGGCCAACACCGAAGCGGTCTCTTCGATTGGTGTTTCTGGTCTGAAGGACGGCTTCGCCTCAATCGCTTGTTGCGCAACGGTGCGTCACGACTTTCTTCCCCTGCCGGCTGCGCCGTCATTCCTCGCGAAGCAACAAAGTCGCTCCGGCGCCGTCCTCCGCTGCGCTTCGGCCCCCTGGTGCGCCAGCGATCGCCTTCGACCTTTCGACCACCATCGAGCCGCAATGGTGTGGAGCTCGAGACAATACGGTCAAGGAGAAATTATCATGGCCACCATCGGCACCTTCAAAAAGTCCGGCAACAACGAGTTCACTGGCGAAATCGTCACTCTCAGCGTCCAGGCCCGCGGCGTGCGCATCGTTCCTGAAACCCGCGCCAATGGCGAGAACGCCCCCAGCCACCGGGTCTTCGTCGGCCGCGCAGAGATCGGCGCCGCCTGGTCCAAGCAGTCCAACGAGGGCCGGGACTATCTGGGCCTCAAGCTCGACGATCCGAGTTTCATCGCCCCGATCTTCGCCAACCTCTTCAATGACGAGGACGGTGAGGCCTACAGCCTGATCTGGTCCCGCCCGAGCCGCCGCGGCGCAGAATAAGGACGTACACGCAGTCCCGCCCGGTTTATCCGGGCGGGGCCTCTTGCCGTCAAACCGGGAAGCGACATGGCGCGCAGCGGGTGGCGATGTCGACTTGGCATCGTGTGATGCCTGCAAAGCGGCCTCCGCAGCTGCCGTGACCTCTGTAAGAACTGTGATTTCCATCTCGCGGGTTGGGGAGTGAAAACCATGATCGAGCCGTTCGACGACGCCGCGCCCACGGGGGAAGTACTTACCGAATACGACCGCAGCCACATCAAGCTCTACATGCGCTTGTTTGACGCCGACGCCGACGGCGCCGATTGGCACGAGGTGGTCAGAATCCTCTTCGGGATTGACCCGAAAGAGGAGCCGCAGCGTGCCCGACAGGTTCATGACAGTCATCTGGCGCGGGCGCGCTGGATGACACGCACAGGCTACCGGCAACTTCTGCGTAAGACCGACACCTAGCCAATAATGCCGCCTCGGTGATGCCAAAAAAGCATCACGCGATGTCCATCCAGGGTCTTCCGCCAATCCCAATCGCCCGGAATCGATGCAGGCACGACTTGCAGTTTGACGAGGACCCACACGATGAAGCCGAACACGTCGCGTTGGGGGGACGATAACAGCTACGACTTCTTCGACAGCTTGCCAATCGAAGGACTCGCCTGGGAGTGCCTGCGCCGCTCAGATTCATATCAGCGGCTCTACCTGGCGCTTGTTCGTTCGGGAACTGAGACGAAACCGTTTCCAGCAGAAGTGCAGAGACGTTGGGGGTTGCGATTTCGCGGCCCGTCCCGACCTGTCCGCATTGACGCAAGACGTTTTATGGTCACCTCTTGCCGATCCTGCCGTGCTGGCCCTCGCCCCGTCGCCGGACTTCCTGTCGTCCGACCCTTCCAGGGCGCTTGCCGGGGTCGGCCCTGGTCGCGACAGTCCGCAAGGTTCGCATGTCGTCCATGACAGCGGCATAGCAACACAACTTCTCCTCCTTCCCGGCGGTGACGAGAACCGTTCCCTTACAGCTTTGATACCGCTGGATTCTCAAACACTCGGACGGGTGGAGGCCCTCGTTCGTTTCTGGCGTGCCTACAACAGGCGGCCTGTTCCCCCCGATACGCGAATGACAATTCAACAGAGGCGCCGCCTGCGCCTGATGATGCGGGCCTCGGATGGCCGCGCCCATGGCGCCAGCTACCGTGAAATCGCGACCGCTTTCTACGGGACGGGGCGAGTTCTCGCCGCGCCGTGGAAAACCTCATCCCTGCGCGACACCGTGATCGGTCTCGTCAAGGGTGGAAGAGCCATGATCGCCGGCGGCTATCTGCAACTGCTGCGCCATCGCAAGCGCTCCTAGCGCTCCCGGGTGGGAATATTGCGCCCCCCAATCTTCCCCATCCTCTGCGAAGTCGCCTTTCCGCCACGGTGGTCGCTGTCCGCCGCTGAGCACCAGCGGTTCTCAAAACTCCACGGAGGCTCGTTACATGCGACCAGATCTAGCCGTTTTGCCGCCGCGCTTTCTGCGCACCAAGGAAGCTGCCGAGTTCCTCAGCCTGTCGTCCCGCACGCTGGAGAAACACCGCACCTACGGCACTGGCCCTGGCTATCGCAAACTTGGCGGTCGTGTCGTCTACGCCGTCGACGAGCTCCAGGCATGGGCTGAGCGCGGCGCAGTGACCTCGACTTCGGACCCACGCGGTTCCGTGCTTCCCGCCAAGCGGCATCCGCCGGCAGCTTTTGCGCCGACCGGTCGGTATGGGCGCTGACCTGTGCCCCGCGCCAAGGCGCGGTGAGTCACCACGCTGGCATCACCTCGGCGACGACATCTCGCCGCCTGCTTCCCCGTGAAATCAGGAGACAGCCAATGGGCACTGTCGTTGACTTCCGTTCAGGCCGCTCGGGGCTCGGCGCGATGGACGATGACGGCTTGACCCACGTCGAACTAGCGTGGGTTGAGAAGAAGATCGAGTCCTGGATCCGCTTCGGTTCGGTCGCTCAGGAGAAGGTCCTCGACCGACACCGGCGCATTGTTTCGTTTCGTCCTGGCGCCGTCTTTTCCTTCGTTCGCTGGGCCGCGAACGACTTCGGCACGATCATTTCCCGTGTCGATATCGTGCGCGTCGTTGGCGAGGGCGAAGCCCACCAGACGCTGCCTTTCGTGCGACCCGGCGGCGACATCCTGCTCAGGTCCGAGGGCTGGCCCAAGGTGGAGCGGGTGTTGCAGACGATCGATGGCATCGAGCAACTCGGCATCGATCCGCAAGCGGTCTCAGCCGATCACTGGCGGCATGTCCACAACCGATTGACGGCCGGACAGGAGCCACGCGCCTATACGCTGGATCTTCACCGCGCCCATTTGCTCCGCCGGCGGGTTCAGCCATGACGCGGCCCGTAATTTTCCTTGCGACCGCGTTGGCGACCACGGCCATGCTCTTTCCCGGGGCTACCGCGACGTCGCCAAGGTTCATCTGGAATGCTTCAGCCAGCACGCCAATCGGCCTGTACCTGATCGACGGCGGCGTGCCGTTCTCGGCAACCGATCTCGTTGCCATAGAGGCTCCCGAACCGCTCGCAACATTGCTTGCCGACCGCGGCTATCTGCCGAAGGGCGTGCTGTTGCTCAAGCACGTCGTTGCAGTTTCTGGCCAGACCGTGTGTCGGAACCTGCTGACCATATCCGTCGACGGCATCGAAGTCGGCCATGCGCTCAAACGCGATCGCGCCGGTCGCGATCTGCCAGATTGGCAGGGCTGCCGGCGCATTCCCGTGGGCGCCGTCTTCCTGATGAACAGTCAAGTCCGCGACAGCTTCGACGGACGCTACTTCGGCTTTCTCGCCACCAATCACATCGTCGGCCGCGCGGTTCCCCTGTGGACGGATGAGCAGGGCGACGGCCGCTTCCAATGGAGCGCGTCAGCGCGGTGAGCGCGCCACCGGCGGCGCCTTCCGTGCCGTTGGATCGTCACCGCACCCATCAAGACAGGAGACAGGACATGCCACAGATCGGAGAGTTCATCCGCCATCAGACGGGGTATTCAGGTCGAATTCGCACGCTCAGCCTCAACCTCGAGGTTGCGATCGTCGTGGCGGAAGCGAGCGATGCGGACAATGCGCCCGACTATCGTGTGCACGCTGGAGCAGAAGACGGCACCGCGATCGGCGCCGGTTGGAAACACTCGAGCGAAAAGGCCGGCGAGTTCGTAACGCTGCAGTTAGATGACCCGACTTTCGCGCAGCCGATCCGCGCCTATCTGTTCCAGAACGGCGACGACAACAAGTCCTGGTCCTTGCAATGGTCGCGCCCGCGTGAGCGCGCGGAGAAGGACAGGTGATGTCCGCGCGCCGTCGGTCGACGACCCAACCGGGAGCGCCCGCATCGCCTCGCACGTGCAGGCGCAGAACTCTTGGCGTGCTTGGCGGGCTCAGCATCCTATGCCTGGTTTCCGCGCATGCCCTTGCGCAGAGCCCAACAGTCGACTTGCCGTCGGCGCGCAAACTCTATGACGTCCACATCGCGGAAGCGGCGAGGCGCTTTCGCCTTCCGCCCGCGTGGATCCGCGCCGTTCTCATCGCCGAAAGCGCCGGCGACCAACGCGCCAAATCGCGCAAGGGCGCCATGGGTCTGATGCAGATTGTGCCTGAAACCTGGTTCGATCTGCGCGACAGGTACCGGCTGGGCCGCGATCCCTACGATCCGCACGACAACATCATCGCAGGCTCGGCCTATATCCGCGAACTGCTCGACCGCTACGGATCGCCCGGCTGGATCGCCGCCTACAACGCCGGTCCCGGACGCTACGAGGCCTCACTGCAAGGCAGGCGGCTGCCTCGCGAAACGCGCGCCTATGTCACCGTCGTTACATCCGCCATCGGCAATGACGGCGCAGGGGAAGCTGTTGGTCCGGCAGTCCCGACACAGCACAACTGGAAGCTGGCATCGCTCTTCGTTGTGCAGCCGGGCGACCGGGTAGGCGACCGTTCGCTGCAACTGAGGCGTTTCCGCGACGCTGGTTCGGAGGCTGTGCCCAAGGCAAGACGGGCTGACGCCGAACCTCGCTCAACTGGCGTGTTCGTGCCTGAAAGGTCCGCGCAATGAGCCGCGTGAGCGCTTTTCGCATCATCTCGTGCTCCGTCGTAGCAAGGCGTGCGGAGAGGGGAGAGGCAAGCAACACAACCGAGGGATGGCTAGATAAAAGCCCGCACATTGTGTGCTGGCCGGTCGGTTGGTTTTTGGGGATTTTCAGGTGCCCTGCGCACATTGCGGTCATTCGGCGCAATGTGCCTTTGATACCCAAGGCTTTGTATCGGCATCCTCTTTTCCACGTTGCGGGACAATGGCATGGCCGATGAGCGCGAGCTTCGCATTCGACCGGGGCGCATTCGCTCCAGCCGCGATCAGGCCGTGCGGCCGTTCATCGCACAGGCACTGGCGGCGGCGAAGAAAGCCGGCGGAAGCATCTCCCGCACCGGTCAAATCAGCCCTGGCAACCGATCGCGCTTCGGCCGGGGCCGGATCGCCAACATCCAGGCCAACCGCCTGCTGACCGGTCGCTCACGCGTCACGGTCATCAAGACCCGCGTCGTTCGTCACTCTGCGCGTTCCGTGCCGCTCACCGCACACCTCACCTATCTGCAACGCGAGGGCGTAACCCGTGACGGGGAAAAGGCCCGCATGTTCGGCCCCGAGACCGATGATACCAGCGTCAAGGTGTTTGCCGAGCGCTGTGATGGCGACCGACACCATTTCCGCTTCATCGTCTCGCCAGAGGATGCGCCGGAGATGTCGGACCTCAGAACCTTCACCCGCGACCTGATGCGGCATATGGAGAAGGATCTCGGCACGAAGCTCGATTGGGTCGCGGCGGACCACTGGAACACCGACAATCCCCATATCCACGTCATCCTGCGCGGTCGCACGGATGACGGGCAAGATCTCGTCATCTCTCGCGACTATATCAAGGAAGGGATGCGCGCCCGTGCCGCCGATCTCGTTACGCAGGAACTCGGGCCTCGCTCCGATCTCGACATCCGTCGCAATCTGCAGCGGCAGATCGAAGCCGAACGCTGGACCCAGCTTGACCGTCAGCTGCTCCGCGACGTTGCGCGCACCGGCTTCATCGATCTTGCCCCAAGTGCCAAAGGGCCGCCCGACCAGTATCACGTGCAGAAGGTTGGTCGCCTGCGCAAGCTCGAAGCCCTTGGTCTTGCCGATGAGATTGCGCCTGGCCAATGGGTGATTGACGACAGGGCCGAAGCGACGCTGCGCGAGCTCGGCGAGCGTGGCGACATCATAAAGCGAATGCACCGTGCGTTGACCGACTGCGGGATCGAGCGTGGGTCGGGCGGTTATGTCTTGGCCGCCGAAAGCCTCGATACACCCATTGTCGGGCGGCTGCTCGATCGCGGTCTCGACGACGAGCTGAGCGGCACTGCCTACGCCGTCGTCGACGGCGTCGACGGACGCACGCACCACATCAGACTTGGCGATCTGGAGGCAACTGGGGATGGTCCGCCAGGGTCGATCGTCGAATTGCGCAGCTTCGAAGATGCGAGGGGCCGGCGCAGGGTTGCACTCGCCGTCCGCTCTGACCTCGGCCTGCATGAGCAGATCACGGCAGCTGGGGCGACCTGGCTCGACAGGCAAGCCATCGCCCGCGAGCCCGCCGCCTTGAGCGCAGGTGGCTTCGGCGCCGAGGTTCACGAGGCTTTGGATCAGCGGGCCGATCACCTCATCAGGGAAGGCCTTGCGAAGCGTTTGGGTGCGCGCGTCGTTTTCAACAGCAACCTGATCGAGACATTGCGCCGCCGGGAACTCGAACTGGTTGGTGCAAAGATCGCGGCCGAGTCCGGACAGCCGTTCAACCGTCCTGCCAGTGGAGCCTATGTCGCCGGTATCTATCGCCAGCGCCTGTCGCTTGCGTCAGGCCGCTTTGCCATGGTCGACGACGGCCTTGGCTTTCAACTCGTGCCCTGGACGCCCTCCCTCGAAAAACATCTCGGCCAGCCTGTCTCCGGTGTCTCCCGGGATGGCGGAGGTGTCGACTGGAGCTTTGGCCGCAAGCGGGGGCTTGGCCTCTAAGGACACAAGAAGGGATGATGCCATGTCCGCCACCAAAATCCTCTGGGGCCAGATACTCACGGTCTTCCTGATCGTTCTGGTGACGATCTGGACAGCGACGCAATGGACCGCGTGGAGGCTGGGCTACCAGGCGCAACTCGGGCCGCCCTGGTTCGATCTGGCCGGCCTGCCCATCTACTATCCGCCTTCCTTGTTCTGGTGGTGGTACTTTTACGACGCCTACGCTCCGAATGTTTTCGTGGAAGGCGGACTGATCGCCGTGTCCGGAGGCTTCCTCTCGATCATAGTTGCGATCGGCATGTCGGTTTGGCGGGCGCGTGAAGTCAAAAATGTCTTCACCTACGGTTCGGCTCGATGGGCCGGCAGGAGGGAAGTGGAGGCGGCTGGCCTGCTTGGCGCCGACGGCGTCGTGCTTGGACGCTACGATCTCCACTACCTGCGCCACGACGGACCCGAGCATGTTCTGTGCTTTGCTCCGACCCGTTCGGGGAAGGGTGTCGGCCTGGTGGTGCCTTCGCTGTTTGCCTGGCCGGGTTCCGCGATCGTCCACGACATCAAGGGTGAGAACTGGCAGCTCACCGCCGGTTTCCGCGCACTGCACGGTCGCGTGCTGCTCTTCGATCCCACCAATTCGAGATCCTCGGCCTACAATCCACTCCTCGAGGTCCGCCGCGGCGAATGGGAGGTTCGCGATGTCCAGAACATCGCCGACATTCTGGTCGATCCGGAAGGTAGCCTCGAGAAGCGCAACCATTGGGAAAAGACCAGTCACGCGTTGCTGGTCGGCGCGATCCTTCACGTCCTTTATGCCGAGAAGGACAAGACGCTCGCCGGCGTTGCCGCCTTCCTCTCCGATCCGAAGCGTCCGATCGAGTCGACGCTGGCGGCGATGATGCGAACCGCGCATCTCGGTGAACCCGGCCCGCATCCGGTCATCGCCAGTGCTGCGCGCGAACTGCTCAACAAATCCGACAACGAGCGCTCCGGCGTGCTATCCACCGCCATGTCCTTCCTCGGCCTCTATCGCGATCCCGTCGTCGCCGAGGTGACAAGGCGCTGCGACTGGCGGATCGCCGACATCGTCGGCGGCAAGCAACCGGCGACGCTCTACCTGGTCGTGCCGCCGTCCGACATCAATCGGACCAAGCCGCTCATACGGCTCATCCTCAACCAGATCGGACGTCGCCTGACCGAGGACCTGCATACCAGGACCAGCCGCCACCGGTTGCTGCTTATGCTGGATGAGTTTCCAGCGCTCGGCCGCCTCGACTTCTTCGAGAGCGCGCTGGCCTTCATGGCAGGCTATGGGCTGAAGAGCTTTCTGATCGCTCAGTCGCTGAATCAGATCGAAAAGGCTTACGGCCCGAATAACTCCATCCTCGACAACTGTCATGTTCGCGTCAGCTTCGCGACCAACGACGAAAGAACCGCCAAGCGTGTCTCCGATGCGCTGGGCACAGCGACGGAGATGCGGGCAATGAAGAACTATGCTGGTCACCGGCTGTCGCCTTGGCTTGGACATCTCATGGTGTCGAGGCAAGAGACCGCCCGCCAGTTGCTGACCCCTGGAGAGGTCATGCAGCTTCCACCGACCGACGAGATCGTGATGGTGGCGGGTACGCCGCCAATCCGAGCGAAGAAGGCCCGCTACTACGAGGATGCCCGCTTCCAGGAGCGCGTGCTGCCGCCACCTGAACTGTTCCGTCCGGAAGGGAGGCATCCCGATGATTGGAGCCCCCTGCCGGTCCTGGCCGGCGGCGTTGTTGACACTCCCCAAGGTTCGCCGCGACAGGACGATGAAGATCCGACGGGATCCGAGCAGCGCCAACAGCCCGAACTCAATCGCGCGCCGCCAGTCGAGAAGACGGCCGCGATCGAGAACGAGTTCGAGATCGAGCAGGTGGATGATGGCGACGATGATGCCGTCAGCAATCGACGCCTGGCTCGCCTCGTAGAGGGCGTGGCGCGTCAGGTTTCGCTGGACCCCGATGACGGCATGGAGTTGTAGCCGCCATGACCGCTCGCCAGAAAAAAGTGCAGATTTCCGTCTATCTCGATCCGCCCGTCATGACGATGCTCGTCGACTACGCGGCGCGGCGCGAACAATCCCAGTCCATGATCGCAGAGGCTGCCATCGCATCTTTCCTGTCGCCCGACGCCGACGAGCGGCGCGAGGCCGCGATCTCCAAACGCCTCGACCAGGTCGACCGCCGCCTAACCAGGCAGGAACGCGATATAGGCATCGCGGTTGAGACCTTGGCCGTGTTCGTCCGCTTCTGGCTGGCGACCACGCCGGCCTTGCCCGAGCCCGCAGCCCAGGCAGCGCGTGCCAAAGCGGCGGAACGCTACGAAGCCTTTGTCACTGCCCTGGGCCGGCGGCTGGCGAAGGGGCCGAAGCTGCGGCAGGAGATTTCGGAGGATGTCGATCCGAAAGAATCCGGCGGGGTTTAGGCGCATCACTTTGCGTTGTCGGCGGGTGTCCAGCTAATGACAGATGTGTTTACATTTTCTCCATAATGCGGCGACAATCGCCGCAAATTCCAATTGTTGTAAACCAATGGCGATCATGAATAGTTTATAGAAATGGAAAATTGCGGCGATCATCGCCGCGTATGCAGAAATCTACAAACCATGCCAACGAATGCTGATCGCCGAGCGCTGCTTCAAACCCTGCTACCCGAGGGGCTTCCGGTAACGAAGCAATGGCTAAAGAAACAAAGCCCGCAGTTTGATCGTCACGCAGTCGATAATCTGCTCAAAAGCAACCAGCTCAGATCGCTGGCGCCGGGCGTCTATGTGCGGCCCGGCACTCATTTGACCTGGCAAGGCGTGGTGGCCGCCTTGGAGAGCATATTCGGCAGGGATCTTAGTGTCGGCGGGCTGACCGCGCTCGAGCTGCAGGGATTTGCGCATTACCTGCCGCTGTCGCGCCAAAGGACAGTGCATCTTTACAGTAAGGCCGCTTTGCCGGCCTGGCTGAACCATGCGATACCGACCGTAAAATTCATACGCCACAACGGCCTTTCCTCGCTTTTGGGATTCGGGCTCGTCCACCGCGAATATGATCCGGTCGAGCGCACGCTTGTAGATGTGCAAGCTCCGGGCCGGCAGCAGGATTTTTGGTCTGTCACCTTATCATCGCCCGAAAGGGCCTATCTGGAGGTGCTGATGGATGTTCCGGAGACGGTCTCGTTCGAGCACGCCAATCAACTGCTTCAGGGGATGACGACGCTTTCGCCACGGCGCATGGAGCAGCTTTTGCGCAAGTGCACCAGCGTCAAGGTTCGCCGCCTGTTCTACTGGATGGCCGAGCGCAATAATTATGCATGGTTCAAGAAGCTGCCCGCTCCCAAAGCGCTCGATGCGCTCGGCCTTGGTAGCGGCAACAGGGTTCTGGCCAAGGACGGCAGACTCGATTCAAAATATCGCATAACCATCCCGGAGGAGATGTGGACAGCACCAGCCCTTACTACGGACAAGTCCGCCTCCTGACCCGCATCCTGCCACTGGTGGCAGTCGAGAAATCGTTTGCGCTGAAAGGCGGCACCGCCATCAATCTCTTTGTCCGCGACCTGCCGCGCCTCTCCGTCGACATCGACCTTGTCTATCTGCCGATGGATGATCGCGACACGGCATTGAAGAACGTGGCGGAGGCGCTTGCCCGCATTGCGGACGCCATCAGCGCCGCGATGCCCGGAACCGAAATCATTCGCTCCTTCGAGCATCAGGCCGATGCGTTGCGCCTCTTCATTTCGCAGGGCGCCGACCGAATCAAGATCGAGCTCTCCCCGGTGCTACGCGGGTCCGTGCTTCCAGAGGAATTGCGCGAAGTATCGCCGGCGGTCGAAGAGCAGTTCGGCTATGTCGAAATGCAACTGGTGTCTTTTCCGGACCTGTATGCCGGAAAAATCTGTGCCGCACTCGACCGGCAGCATCCGCGGGATCTTTTTGACGTGAAGCTGCTCCTTGAGAGCGAGGGCCTCACCGAGGATCTGGTCAGGACCTTTCTGGTGTACCTCATCAGCCACAACCGGACGATGGCAGAACTGTTGCAACCCACCCGCAAGAACATAGCCGGCATCTACGAAGGGGAATTCGTCCGTATGTCCCAGGTCGAAGTCAGCCTCGACGAACTCCTCACCGTTCGCGAACGACTGGTCAGCGACCTCAACAGGGCTTTGACCGACAATCAGCGCAAATTTCTTCTATCGTTCAAAGCCAGTCGACCGGATTGGAGCCTGCTCGATGTCGTGGGCGCCGACAGGCTTCCCGCGGTCCGCTGGAAGCTGCACAAGCTGGAACGCATGCCGCGAGCGAGGCAGCGTGCGGCGTATGACAATCTGGAGCGCGTGCTCGGCCTCGGTTCCAGTTGAAGTCGAGCAAGATTTGCCGCTCGACGCATTCCCTAGCGACGGCAACCAAGGCCATCCTCGAGGTCGGAGGGCCGCGGTTCGGTTCAACACCGAGGCTCATCATTGCAGCCGTTCTTCTGTTATCTGCACGCGCACTATACGCACTCGCGTATAGATCGGCTTTATACGCGATTGCGTATAAATGGCGGTTATGCGCTATCGCTGATGAATCTAGCGACGGATGCGCAATCCCCGCGTCGGTCTCCTGTCCTTAAGATCGGCAATAACAGGCGCGGCTCGCGGCGACGTGAGTTGTGGGGAGCCCGGTTCACCGATCCGACCCCGATCGCTCTCCGATCAACGAGAAAAGGCAGCCGCACCGCCGCTCTCCTGTAATTACACGCCACGCTACTACGCCTCGATATACTTGTTGAAGCGAACCGATATCCGGTTCTCTTAGTCATCCCCGAGCGGGGACCATCCGAGTTGTCCCCAACGGAAAGACGGGGACGAGATGACGGTTTCGCAAAACAATAGCGAAGGACGCGCCCGCAGCTCGCGCATGCTGCGCACGGCGCTCGGAGCCGAAATAGCACGGCTGCTGGACGATCCCACGGTCGTCGAAGTCATGCTGAATCCCGACGGCCGGATCTGGGTGGACCGCCTCACCGAAGGTCTGGCCGAGACGGGGAAGGTGCTGTCTGCCGCCGATGGCGAGCGCATCGTGCGCCTGGTGGCTCATCACGTCGGCGCGGAAGTGCATCCGCGCTCTCCACGGATCTCTGCCGAATTGCCCGAAACCGGAGAACGGTTCGAAGGACTGCTGCCGCCGGTCGTCGCCGCGCCGGCCTTCGCCATCCGCAAGCCAGCTGTCGCGATCTTCACACTCGAAGACTACGTGGCGGCTGGCGTTATGACAGACGACCAGGCGGCGACGTTGCGCGCTGCCGTCGCTGCCCGCGCAAACATCCTCGTCGCCGGCGGCACGTCCACGGGCAAGACGACGCTCACCAACGCCTTGCTCGCCGAAGTGGCGAAAGGGGCCGATCGCGTCGTCATCATCGAGGACACGCGCGAACTCCAGTGCGCGGCGCCCAACCTTGTCGCCATGCGCACAAAAGATGGTGTCGCCAACCTCTCCGACCTCGTCCGATCCTCAATGCGCCTGCGACCCGACCGCATCCCGATCGGTGAGGTGCGCGGCGCCGAGGCCCTCGACCTGCTGAAGGCATGGGGCACCGGGCACCCCGGCGGCATCGGCACCATCCATGCCGGATCCGGGATCGGGGCGCTGCGCCGTCTCGAGCAACTCATCCAGGAAGCCGTCGTCACGGTGCCGCGCGCGCTGATCGCCGAAACCATTGACCTTGTCGCCGTCCTGTCGGGACGCGGTCCCGCACGGCGACTGACCGAACTCGCACGCATCGATGGCCTTGGACCCGACGGCGACTATCGCACCTCCCAAGCCACCCCGAACAACACAGGAGACAAATCATGATCCGCAATCTTTCCCGCGAGCACCTGGCTACGGCGGCGACAACCCTCGTCATCTCTCTCATGGTGGCCCCGGCCGCCAATGCCGCCGGCTCGTCGATGCCGTGGGAGCAACCACTCGAAAAGATCCTTCAGTCGATCGAAGGGCCGGTCTCCAAGATCATTGCCGTCATCATCATCATCGTCACCGGCCTGACGCTTGCCTTTGGCGATACGTCCGGCGGCTTCAGGCGGCTGATCCAGATCGTCTTTGGCCTGTCGATCGCCTTCGCGGCGTCGAGCTTCTTTTTGTCGTTCTTCTCGTTTGGCGGCGGAGCGTTGATCTGATGGCAACCGCTTTCGAACAGCTCGACGCAGTGCCCGGTTTCACCGTCGCCGTTCATAGGGCGCTGACCGAGCACATCCTGCTTTGCGGCGCACCCCGCTCCATCGCGATCCTGAACGGCACACTGGCAGGCGCGGTTGGCCTTGGCCTGCGCCTCTGGCTGGCCGGTCTCGTCATCTGGGCGCTTGGGCATTTCATGGCGGTGTGGGCCGCCAAGCGCGATCGGCTGTTCGTGGAAGTCGGCCGCCGGCATCTGCGCCTCCCCACTCACTTGTCTGTTTGAGGGCGCGATTATGATGAATCTTGCCGAATATCGCCGCACCGTCAGCCGTCTTGCCGACTACCTGCCATGGGTTGCCCTTGTGGCGCCTGGCGTGGTGCTGAACAAGGATGGGAGCTTTCAGAGAACCGCCACATTCCGCGGGCCGGACCTAGAATCCGCCGTCGCGGCCGAACTGGTCGCAGTGGCCTCGCGCATCAACAATGCCGTCCGTCGCCTCGGTTCGGGTTGGAGCCTCTTTGTCGAGGCGCAGCGGCACGCCGCCGCGACCTATCCCGAAAGCCAGTTTCCCGATCCCGCCTCTCGCCTGGTCGAGGCCGAGCGCAAGGCCGAGTTCGAAGAAGAAGAAGTTCATTTCGTATCGAGCTACTTCCTCACCTTCCTTTATTTGCCGCCGGCCGAGGAAGCAGCCCGCGCCGAGACGTGGCTCTACGAGGGGCGCGATCAGTCCGGCATAGATGCCAACGAAATTCTGCGCGCCTTTGTCGACCGCAGCGAGCGCGTGCTCTCCCTGCTCGACGGCTTCATGCCGGAATGCCGCTGGCTCGATGACAGCGAGACGCTGACCTACCTGCATTCGACGGTCTCGACCAAGCGCCATCGCGTGCGCGTCCCGGAGACACCCATCTATCTCGATGCGCTGCTGGCCGACCTGCCACTGACCGGTGGGCTCGAACCGTGCCTTGGCGACCAGCATCTTCGCGTGCTCACCATCGTCGGCTTCCCGACCGCGACCACGCCGGGTCTGCTCGATGACCTCAACCGGCTCGCCTTTCCCTATCGCTGGTCGACACGCGCGATCCTGCTCGACAAGACTGATGCCGCCAAGCTGCTGACGAAGATACGGCGGCAATGGTTCGCCAAACGCAAGTCGATTGCGGCGATCCTGAAGGAGGTCATGACCAACGAGGCCTCCGTGCTCGTGGACACCGACGCCGCCAACAAGTCCACCGACGCCGACATGGCCTTGCAGGAACTCGGGGCAGACGTGGCGGGCATGGCCTATGTCACCGCGACCGTCACGGTCTGGGACGCCGATCCCCGGGTCTCGCAGGAGAAACTTCGTCTCGTCGAGAAGGTCATCCAGGGGCGCGACTTCACCGCCATGGTCGAAACCATCAATGCCGTGGACGCCTGGCTCGGCTCATTGCCGGGACATGCCTACGCCAATGTACGCCAGCCGCCCATCTCGACACTCAATCTCGCCCACATGATTCCCCTCTCTGCCGTGTGGGCGGGGCCGGAACGGGACGAGCACTTCGGTGCGCCCCCCTTGCTCTATGGCAAGACCGAGGGCTCGACCCCGTTCCGGTTGTCCCTGCATGTCGGCGACGTGGGGCACACGCTTGTCGTGGGCCCGACCGGCGCCGGCAAGTCGGTCCTGCTGGCGCTGATGGCCTTGCAGTTTCGCCGCTATGCGCGGGCCCAGGTCTTCGCCTTCGACTTCGGCGGTTCGATCCGCGCCACGACACTTGCCATGGGCGGCGACTGGCACGATCTCGGAGGCGAACTCACCGAAGGCACGGAGGCCTCGGTCTCCCTCCAGCCACTTGCCCGCATACACGACGCCTACGAGCGCGCCTGGGCCGCCGACTGGGTTGTCGCGATCCTGGCGCGCGAAGGCATCGCTATTAGCCCTGATGCCAAGGAACACATCTGGGCCGCATTGACGTCGCTGGCCTCGGCGCCAGTCGAGGAACGCACCATCACCGGCCTGAGCGTGCTTTTGCAGGCGAACGATCTGAAGCTGGCCCTTCGCTCCTACTGCATCGGCGGTCCATACGGCCGGTTGCTCGATGCCGAGGCGGAGCTCCTTGGCGCGGCGTCCGTGCAGGCATTCGAAATCGAGGGTCTTGTCGGCACCGGAGCCGCACCGGCGGTTCTCTCCTACCTCTTCCATCGCATTGGTGACAGGCTCGACGGACGGCCGACATTGCTCATTATCGACGAGGGCTGGCTCGCCCTCGACGACCAAGGTTTCGCCGGCCAGTTGCGCGAATGGCTGAAGACGCTCCGCAAGAAGAACGCCAGCGTCATCTTCGCCACGCAGTCGCTGTCCGACATCGACAATTCGGACATCGCGCCCGCGATCATCGAGAGCTGCCCGACCCGCCTGCTCTTGCCCAATGAACGCGCGATCGAGCCGCAGATCACGGCGATCTATCGCCGCTTCGGCCTCAATGACCGCCAGATAGAAATCCTGGCTCGCGCGACGCCGAAACGCGACTACTACTGCCAGTCCCGGCGTGGCAACCGTCTCTTCGAGCTCGGTCTGTCCGAAGTCGGGCTGGCGCTCTGCGCCGCATCCTCAAAAACCGATCAGGCCTTGATCGCCAGCATCGCCGCCGAACACGGGCGTGACGGCTTCCTTGCAGCCTGGCTGCGCGCCCGAAACGTCGGCTGGGCCGCTGACCTCATTCCTGATCTCTCCACGTCGCCACCGCAAGCTGAGAAGGAACTCCAATCATGACTAACCCTATAAACTGCTCTCGGGCTGTGTTGCTGGCCGCCGCCTTGCTCACCGCACCGGTTGCGACCTCGCTGATGGTGACTGCGCCGGCGCAGGCATTCATCGTCTTCGATCCATCCAACTATTCGCAAAATGTGCTGACGGCGGCGCGATCCCTGCAGCAGATCACCAACCAGATCACCTCTCTGCAGAACCAGGCCCAGATGTTGATCAACCAGGCACGCAATCTTGCGAGCCTGCCTTTTTCTTCGCTGCAACAGTTGCAGCAATCGGTGCAGCGCACGCAGCAGCTCCTCAGCCAGGCGCAGAACGTTGCCTTCGACGTCCAGCAGATCGACGAGGCTTTCCAGCAGCAGTATGGCAGCGTCTCTCTGTCCACTTCCGACCAGCAACTCGTCACGGATGCGCACTCGCGATGGCAGAATACGGTCGGCGGCCTGCAGGATGCGATGCGCGTGCAAGCGGGTGTGGTCGGAAACATCGACACCAATCGGACGCAGATGTCGGCGCTTGTCGGCGCCAGCCAATCGGCGACCGGCGCGCTGCAGGCGACGCAGGCCGGCAACCAGCTCCTCGCGCTGCAGGCCCAGCAGCTCGCGGACCTCACCGCCGTTGTCGCCGCCAACGGTCGCGCCCAGGCGTTGACCGAAGCCGAACGTGCCGCCGCCGCCGACCAGGGCCGCGAGCAGCGCCGTCGCTTCCTCACTCCCGGCTCCGGCTACCAGGCCGGCAATGCTGCAATGTTCAATCGCTGAGGTTCCGAACGTGGATGGCAAGTCACTCGCCCGCGTCGTCGCTGTCATCTTCGTCGCGGTCGCCGTTACGGCGACCGCGCTCGAGATGACCCGCAAGGAGGAAAGGCCGCACGATGCTGCTCCTCAGTTGCCTGCCGCTTTGGCGCCGAGCCCGCCCCGCGAGAGTCTGCACCGCTGCCAGATATTGGGTGAGGTGGCTTTGCGTGACAGCGGTTGTTTGCGCTTGTGGGCCGAACAGCGAGACCGGTTCCTCGGGTCCAAATCGCCATTTGTGACCTCCGCTTCCGGGCCGGTCGGCGCGCCGCCGAAAGATGCGACCTCGCCGGGGACGCGATAGGCATGGGCAACACCGGCGTCATCGACCAATTCCTCGCCACCTTCACTCGCTACATAGACAGCGGCTTTGGCCTGCTCGGCGGCGAAGTCGCCTTTGTCGCCACCACGCTGATCGTCATTGACGTGACGCTTGCCGCCCTCTTCTGGAGTTGGGGCGCCGATGACGACATTCTCGCGCGGCTGGTCAAGAAGACGCTCTTCGTTGGCGTCTTCGCCTACCTGATTTCCAACTGGAACAGCCTTGCCCAGATCGTCTTCGAAAGCTTTTCCGGGCTCGGCCTGAAGGCGAGCGGCACCGGGTTTTCAGTCCAGGACCTGCTTCGTCCAGGCAAGGTCGCGCAAACCGGCCTCGATGCGGGACGACCCCTGCTTGAGGCGATCTCGGGGCTGATGGGCTACGTGTCCTTCTTCGAGAACTTCATCCAGATCGCCTGCCTGCTCTTCGCCTGGGCGCTCGTCCTGCTCGCCTTCTTCATCCTGGCCGTACAGCTCTTCGTCACCCTGATCGAGTTCAAGCTGTCGACGCTGGCTGGCTTCGTTCTCATCCCCTTCGGTCTCTTCGGCAAGACAGCCTTCATGGCCGAACGCGTGCTTGGCAACGTCATCTCATCGGGCATCAAGGTGCTTGTGCTTGCCGTCGTCATCGGCATCGGCTCGACGCTGTTTGGCGAGTTCACCCAGGGTTTCGGCCGCGAGAACCCGACAATCGACCAAGCGATGGCAATCGTGCTGGCGGCGCTGTCACTGCTTGGGCTCGGTATCTTCGGTCCCGGCATTGCCAACGGTCTTGTCTCCGGCGGACCGCAGCTTGGCGCGGGAGCGGCCGTTGGAACAGGTCTCGCGGCAGGCGGCATGGCGCTCGTCGCCGGCGGCACTGCTGGTGTCGCGATGCGAGGCGGAAGTGCGGCTTTGTCTGCAGTGCCATTGGCGGCACGGAACGGCTCATCTCTCGCAGGCGGGGCGTCTGCCGCCTATACTCTTGGTTCCGCCGGCCAGACTGGCGCTGCTGGCATCGCCTCCGGGCTGGGCGGCGTTGCAGGCGCTGGCATGTCCGCGACTGCCTCGCCGCTCAGGCGCGCCGCCGCGCGCGCCAGCCAATCGATGAAGTCGAGCTTCGCTTCCGGGGTCAATTCGGCCGTCGAGGCCACCGGTGGTTCATCGACCCAGGGAACAGTCGGAGGCGCGGCCATTGCAGCCAACGATCCGTTATTCGGCAGCGACGGCCAGGCGGGCAGCGTGGGCAAGGGCCAGCCCGACTGGGCCAAACGTATGCAGCGATCGCAGCAACTCTCTCATGGCGTCCAGACCACAGCGCATGCCGTACGTGCCGGCGAAGCCCACGGCAGCGGCACATCGATTTCTCTCTCCGAAGGCAAATGACCAATGAACATCTTTCGACGACCCGCCGTCCACTACGGCAAATCAGCTCAACCGGAGACGCCTTATCAGAAGGCGTCGCAGATCTGGGACGAGCGCATCGGTTCCGCCCGCGTGCAAGCCAGGAACTGGCGGTACATGGCCCTCGGATCGCTGATCCTCTCTGCTGGCCTCGCCTGCTCGGTCGTATGGATGTCAGCGCGAGTATCGGTGGTGCCGTGGGTGGTCCAGGTCGATGCGCTCGGGCAGGCGCAGACAGTCGCGCCGGCGGCTGCCGATTACAAGCCGACCGACCCGCAAATCGCCTGGCACCTCGCCCGCTTCGTCGAGCAGGTGCGATCGATCCCGGCCGATCCGATCATCGTGCGCCAGGATTGGCTGCGCGCCTATGAGTGGACGACCGACCAGGGGGCGGCGGCGCTCAATGATTATGCCCGCGCAAACGATCCCTTTTCCAAAGTCGGCAAGCAGCAGGTGGCAGTCGAGGTCTCTTCGGTCATCCGTGCCTCCGCGGCCTCCTTCCGCGTCGCCTGGACCGAGCGTCGATACGAAAGCGGTCAGCTCTCCAGCACGGAGCACTGGACCGCGATCCTCACGATCGTGGTCCAGCCGCCGCATGACACCGAACGGCTTCGCGTGAACCCGCTCGGCATCTACGTCAACGCCATCAACTGGTCGCGGGAGATGAGCCAATGAGCCTTGCGCTGCGCGCCGTCGCATTTCCAGCTTTTCGTGGATCCGTACTCGCCTCGGCCCTCCTTTCGGGGTTGGTACTCACCAGCTGTGCCAAGCTCCAGAAACCGCCGCAGATTGGCTATGATTCCTACGTGCCGCCGCTGCCACCCGCCCCGCCAGGACCTGCCGAACAGAAACCCAAACCACCACACATTCCGCCGGGCTGGACACCAGCGATGGGAGGGGCGGCTGGCGATACGCCGACTGCGCGCGTCGAGAACGCCAACGCGGCCGCGCGCGTCCAGCCGCGACGCGAGGGATACTACAACGCCATCCAGATATATCCCTGGAGCGAAGGGGCTCTCTACCAGGTCTATGCCGCACCCGGGCAGATAACAGACATCGCTCTTGAGCCCGGCGAGAACCTGACAGGAGGCGGACCGATTGCGGCGGGAGACACCGCGCGCTGGATCATCGGCGATACCGAGAGCGGTTCAGGCGTGACCCGGCGCGTCCATGTGCTGGTGAAGCCCTCGCGCGCCGACATCACCACCAATCTCGTCGTCACCACCGACCGGCGAAGCTACATGATCGAACTGCGGGCAGGCGAAAAGCCTTACATGCCGGCCGTGGCATGGGCCTACCCGGCGCAGCCAACCGATCGGCGGCAGGTTGTTCCTGCCACGCCGATGATCCCGGACACCGTCCAGCGCAACTACCGCTATGGTCTGACAGGTGACACGCCGCCGTGGAAGCCCGTCACCGTCTATGACGACGGCAGGCGCGTCTACGTCGAGTTCCCGCGCGGGATCGTACAGGGCGAGATGCCGCCGATCTTCGTCATCGGCCCGGACGGCGAAGCCCAGATCGTCAACAGTCGGGTCTTCCAAAACATTCTGATTGTCGACCGTCTCTTCGGCGCGGCCGAACTGCGTCTCGGCAGCGGCAACCGACAACAGACCGTGAGGATCGTCCGAACCGACGGGATCAAGAACGATCGATTGCCTTGGATGCCGACCTCGAATTCAGCGTCGAAAGTCACCAATCCACCGAGGCAAAGGGGAGGGGAGCAGCCATGAACGAGAACGAAACGGCGGCCGCTCCCATGCGGCTTCGCGCCGAGCCGCCGCCAGTGACCCGGCTGTCGCGCAAGGTGCTCGCCGGCGTCGCCTTCATCACATCGCTCGGCATTGGCGGCGCACTGATATACGCCCTGCAGACGCGCGAGACAGACCCCCAAGGCGAGGAACTCTTCTCGACTTCCAACCGGCAACCGGCTGATGGGCTGGCCAACCTGCCACGCGACTATACCGGCCCGATACTTGGGCCGCCGTTGCCCGGAGATCTCGGCCGTCCGATCCTCGACGCCCAGAACAAGGGGCAGCCCGTTGTCACGCCGGCTATCGCGACGCCCACTGTTGACGAGGCCGAACAACGACGGCGAGCGGAAGAAGAGGCGGCACGAACATCGCAGGTCTTCTTCCCGACCGGGGCTGCCGCCGACGCAACGACGGAACATCAGACAAATGTCGCCGCGCAGGATCTCGCCGGTCTGGCTCCTGCCGGACAAACGCAGCAGGACCGGCAACTTGCCTTCCTGAGTGCAGCCGCCGACCGCAACACCGTCGCGCCCGAACGCGTCGTGCCACCGGCTTCACCTTATGTGCTTCAGGCAGGAGCCGTGATCCCGGCTGCCCTCGTAACCGGTATCCGTTCGGACCTGCCCGGTCAAATCACCGCCCAGGTGACGCAGAACGTTTACGACAGCCCGACAGGGCGCTCGCTTCTGATCCCCCAAGGCACCAGAGTGATCGGCCAATACGACAGCGGCGTGGGGTTCGGGCAAAAACGTGTGCTGCTTGTCTGGAACAGGCTGATTTTCCCGGACGGCCGTTCGATTGTTCTGGAGCGCCAGCCTGGCGCGGACGGGCAGGGCTATGCAGGCCTCGAGGATGGCGTCGACTATCACTGGGGCGAGTTGTTCAAGGCGGCAGCACTTTCCACCATCCTCAGCGTCGGGGCGGAGGCTGGCTCGTCTGGCCAGGAAAGCGATATCGTGCGCGCCTTGCGCAGCGGCGCTTCCGACAGCGGCAGCCAGGTTGGCCAGCAGATCGTCCAGCGCCAGCTCCAGATAGCGCCGACGCTCGACATTCGCCCGGGTTTTCCCGTGCGCGTTATCGTCACCCGCGATCTCGTGCTCGAACCTTACGGAGGCTGAAATGGCCAAGCTGAAACTCGGCCCCATCGCCGAGGACAAACCTGTCAAAGTCACGATCGAGCTTCCGGCGCCGCTGCATCGCGACCTGACCCGATATGCCGAAATTCTCGGACGCGAAACGGGGCAATCCTCCACCGATCCCCTGCGCTTGATCGTGCCCATGCTCGAGCGTTTCATCGCGACGGATCGCGGTTTCGCGAAGGCAAAGCATGAGCGGAAGGGTTAGTCCGGAGCCGTTAGGAGGAACGGTCAGCAGCGCGGGCAGTGGCGTGTATCGGGAGAAGGGTAGGTCCGCTTTCCGCCGCCGGTTGAAAGGCCGACAGGATTGCCTCGAGAGAGACTTCCAACACGTTGGAAAAGACCCTGCCTTTTTGCCAGACCGCAACGTAGTGATAGAGGGCCGAGGGCTCCACCGGCTTTGCTTCCAGCTCGAACGCCGCATATTCGCGGGCGATGATTTCATTGGTGATGGAAACGCCGAGACCGGCCGAGACGAAGCCGACTTCGTAGCCATTGCAATCGTATTCCACCAGGATGTCTGGCTCGACCCCAGCGAAGCGCAACGCGTTGAAATTCATTTGATGCGACGCAAACTGGGGGTCGATGTCGACGATCTGTTCCCCCTCCAGGTCGTGTGCCTCGACACATGATTTTTTCGAGAAACGGTGCTTGGGGTGGAAGATGCACACGTTGCGTGCCGACCCGATTGGCGCCCATTCAAACAGCCGGGGATCCAAGGGCAACCTCGAGATTCCAAGATCTGCCCGCCCCGACAGGATATGCTCACCCACCTGCTCGTAGTTTCCCGAAATTGAGCGGACACTTGAAGCCGTCTTCGATCGGATAGTCGCTACGACCTTCGGCAATGTCACGAAACCGAAGACAGCGGGTGCGGCAATTGCGATCCGCTGCTTCTCGTCGTTCTTGATCGCGAAGATCGACGCTTCCAGGCGGTCCATGGACGTCAGGGCCAATTCCACGTTGCGCAGGAGCTCCCAGGCTTTCCTCGACGGAATGATGCGGTTGGTCGATCTTTCAAAGAGAGCGATGCCGAGGGCGGCCTCGAGCTGCTTCACGTGTTGGCTGACCGCAGGTTGGCTTATCCCGAGCGCAGCAGCTGCCTGTCTCGTCGATCCGGTCCGCAACACCTGACGAAAGACCTGCAGTTGTCGGAGCTTCAAGCCGCTTTGCAGCAACTCCATTTTGCGCCCTTTTTCTCGAGAGCCCTTCACCGGTCGCGAGGGGATTGAGTTGGCCGATGAGGGTGTGGAGACCACGCACACAACCCTGAAAATGAAACCGACGCGATCTCTGTGCCGACTTCGTTCTCCGGTTCATGCCGCCTACACGGCTGAGATCTGTCTCAGATCAGTCGCTTACATATTATAGTTGATAAACTCAAAGTATGTAAATCGCGATCTTCTGGCGCATGGATATGCGCAAAT
>NZ_RZOS01000399.1:0-5274 GCF_004022605.1 Mesorhizobium sp. M4B.F.Ca.ET.089.01.1.1 | reverse complement strand
TCGCATCGGTCCTGCTCGTGGTGCTTGCCCAGTGGCAGCTGCGCCGAAGAAAACAGTGAAAGACCGATCATGATCCTGAAAGACCGCATCGCCGTCGTGACCGGAGCCGGGTCCGGCATCGGGCGCGCCGGCGCCACGATCATGGGCAGGGAAGGGGCGACAGTGGTGATCGCCGACCGCGATCGGGCCGCCGGCGAGGCCGTCGCCTCCGACATCCGCCAAGCCGGCGGCCGGGCCGAAGCGGTCGCGACCGATGTCGGCGACGATGCCGCGGTCGAGGCGCTCATCTCCGGCACGCTCGGCAGGCATGGCCGGATCGACATCCTGCACAGCCATGCCGGCATCCAGGTCGGCGGCTCGCTCATCGAAGTCGGCGTCGACGGCATGGATGCCTCGTGGCGCATCAATGTGCGGGCGCAGTTCCTCGCGGCCAAGACGGTCATGCCGACGATGATCGCGCAGGGCGGCGGCGTCATCCTCAACACCGCCTCGAATTCAGGGGTCTTCTACGACCGCGAGATGATCGCCTATGCGACGTCGAAACATGCCGTCGTGGCGATGACAAGGCAGATGTCGCTCGACTACGCCCGCCACAATGTCCGCATCAACGCGCTTTGTCCGGGCTGGGTCGACACGCCGTTCAACGAGCCGTTCATCGCCCAGATGGGCGGGCGCGAAGCGATCGAAAACTATGTCCGGACCAAGATCCCGATGGGGCGCTGGGCAAGCGCCGACGAGATCGCCGAAGCGATCCTGTTCCTCGTCTCCGACCGCTCGTCCTTCATGACCGGGCAGGCGCTGGTGGTCGACGGCGGCGAAAGCGTCGGCTGAGCGAGGGCGTCCCCCCGGCTCGCCTTACACGTGCTTGCGGCCGCCGGTGTCGCGAAACCAGCTGTCCGGGTAAGGGTACCACCAGCCCTGGATCTCGGGTTTGTGGTCGATGATCACCATCTTCGAGCGGCGGAAGGCGTCGAGCCCCTGGCGGCCGAGCTCGCGGCCGAGGCCGGAAGCCTTCCAGCCGCCGAAGGGCAGCGCGTCGTTGTCGATCAGCGGATTGTTGACCCAGACCATGCCGGCCTCGAGCCGTTCGGCCGCCTCGTGCGCTTCGGCGAGATCGGTGGTGAACACCGAGGCGCCGAGACCGAAGGGGCTGTCATTGGCAAGCCTGATCGCCTCGTCGAAATCCTTCACGCGGCAGATCGCGGCGACCGGCCCGAAACATTCCTCGCGCACGATGGCCATCTCCGGGGTGACGCCGGTGAGGATCGTCGGCTCGTAGAACCAGCCGGTGTTGTGCGCCGGGGGGATGCGTCCGCCGGTTACCGCCCTGGCGCCGTTGCGAACCGCGTCGTCGACCAGGCGCATGACCTTGGCGCGTGCGGCTTCGCTGACCAGCGGGCCGATCTCGGTCCTGTCCAGGCCGTTACCGATCCTCAGCGCGCGGGTCTTTGCGGCGAACAGATCGACGAAGCGGTCGTGCACGGCATCGACGACGAAGAAGCGCTCGGCCGAGGTGCAGACCTGGCCGGTCAGGTGGAAGGCGGCGGTGACGGAGCCGGCCGCCGCGACGTCGAGCGGAGCGTGCTGCGAGATGATCAGCGGATCGCTGCCGCCGGCCTCGATGACGCAAGGCTTCATGCGCTCGGCGCACGCCACCGCGACGGCCTTGCCGGCGGCAACCGAGCCGGTGAAGGCGACCGCATGGGTGCGGTCGGAGGCGATCAGCGCCTGCGCGGTGGCGGCTCCGCCGGGCAGGCAGGAGACGAGGCCTTCTGGCAGCGAACGGAACACCGTCATGTAGTCGAGCGTCGACAGCGTCGTCGCCTCGGCCGGTTTGATCACGCAGGCATTGCCGGCGGCGAGCGAGGCCGCCACCGTCCAGCACATCAGCAGGATCGGGAAGTTGTAGGGCATGATGTGGACGGAGACGCCGTAGGGCTCGTAGCGCGCATACTGGAAGGAACCCGCCTGCGTCGTGCCGGCGACCTTGCCGGCCTCGTCGCGCGCCATCTCGGCATAATAGCGAAAGATCGGCGCGCAATTGGCGATCTCGCCGATCGCTTCCGGATAGGGCTTGCCCATCTCGCGCACCATCAGCTCGGCGCAGCGGGTAAAGTCCGCCGCCTCGATGGCATTGGCCACCGCGTGCAAATGTTTGGCGCGGCTCTTGGCGTCGAGTCTTTTCCACGCCGCCTGCGCCCTTGTCGCGGCGGTCAGTGCGACATCGATCTCGCCGTCGCTGGCCGAAGCGATGGCACCGACCGTCTCCAGCGTTGCCGGATCGATCACCGGTTTTTGCGCACCGGTGGTCGGCCGGTAGTCCGGGTTGACGAAGTATACCGGACGGTCGGGCGAGAACTGCATCGTATCCTCCTGGCGGAGCCTTTTTGAGAATTCGCCCTGCCGAGGCAGATGGCGCGGCTTTCGAGCACCGGGGCGCAGCGGACATTCAGGTCCGTGAGCACCGGAAGCGCAGAAAGTCGCGTCAGGTGTCCGGCAGGGTGGAATTATCAAGAAGGCTCAGCGGATCATGTAGACCTTCTTGATAGTTTCATGGACGGTGCAGACGCCTTTCCAGTCCTGCGGGAAGAACGCCGCCGTGTCAGGCTCGATCTCGATCACCTCGCCGGATTCATGCACATAGGTGCAGCGTCCCTCGAGGAAGTGGCAGAACTCGTCGCGGGTGACGTGGCAGTGCCATTTGCCCGGCGTGCAGACCCATAGGCCGCATTCCGAGCGGCCTTCCGGCCCCTTGTAGAGCAGCTTGCCGGAGGTGTGGGACTGGCCCTCGATCATCGTCGGGATGACGCCCCAGTCGACGAGGTCGACAATAGTGAGCGGCGATTGCATGGTCGGCGTGGTCATCGATCTTATCCTGGATTTCGTTGGCTGCTTACCGGCACATGAAGGCCTTGGTCAGCGTTTCGGTGATTTCGGAAGTGCCGGTCCAGCCGGCTGGGAAGAAGACCAGTGTCCCGGCCGCGACCGGGATCGCCTCGCCATTCTCGTGGATGTAGCTGCCGCGCCCGGACAGGAAATGACAGAACTCGTCGACGGCGAAGGTGATGTGGCGCGTGCCGGGCGTGCAGGACCACAGCCCGCATTCGCTCGATCCGTCCGCACGCTGGAACAGGACCTTGCCCGACGCACGCGGCGACCCGGCGATCGGGTTGGCGCCGGCGCCCCAGTCGTCCAGTTCCACGGTCGAGGCCTTCGGCCAGTGCGGTGTCGGCATGTCAAGTTCCTCGCTCAGGCCAGCATGTAGACGTTGCGCATGGTCTCATGCACGGTGCATTCGCCGCTCCAGCCGGCCGGGAACAGCACCACCGTCCCGGCTGTCACCTCTATCACCTCGCTGTCGTCGGATTTGTAGGTGGCGCGACCTGAAACGAAGTGGCAGAGCTCGTCGCGCGGGATCTTGAGCCGCCAGCGTCCCGGCGTGCAGACCCAGATGCCGGATTCCGGCTGGTTGTTCGGACCCTTGTGCACCAACCTGCCGGTCGAGTGCGAAGCGCCTTCCAGCGCGTCAGGCTGCGCGCCCCAGTCGACGAGATCGGCGCGGGTCGAGGCCTGATAAAGGTGCGGGGCGGAGGAGGTCACAGCAACTGCTCCAGCAGCCCGGCAGCCTTCTCGGGGCCGTTCTGCGACTGCATCTGCGCCGATGCCTTGGCGAGCTTGGCCTTGATCGCCGGATCGGTGAGGCAGGCCTCGATCTTCGCGATCAGCTCGGCATCGCTCCAGTCGTAGCGCGGGATGCCGAAACCGCAGCCGATCTCGCCGACGCGGGTGGCATTGTCGTGACCGTCCCAGACATAGGGCATGATGATCGCCGGCTTGCCGAAATAGAGGCACTCGGTGAAGGAGTTGTTGCCGCCATGGTGGATCACCGCGTCGACCTGCGGGATCACCGAAGGTTGCGGGAACCAGCCGTCGACGATGACGTTGCCGGGCACGTCGGTGTACTGGTCTTTGTAGCCGCCGACATTGACCAGCGCCCGGTAGCGCGTCTTGCCGAGCGCAGCGATGATGCGCTTCAGAAGGTCGACGTCGCCTGCCCCCAGGCTGCCGAACGAGACGTAGAGCAGCGGCCCGTCATTGTTCCTGGCGAAGGTCGGTATTGCGTAGGGCTTTTCTTGCCGCACGCAGCCCTCGAGATACTGGAATTTCGCCGGGTCGAGCGGGTGCCGGCGTTTGAACTTCGCCGCTTGCGGATAGAGCAGCAGGTTGAGATAGGGCGAGGCCTCAAAGAACTGGCCGATCGGGTAGGGCGCCTCGCCATTGGCGGCGAGGAAGGCGTTGAAGTCGTCATGGATCGGCTTGATCACCGCGTTGAAATGGTCGCGGTAGCGCTTGTGGCCGGCGTGGTCGTCCTCGGCGCAACCGGAAAGATGCGGCGGGATGTCCTCGTCCTCGATCTCGTTCTCCGAGCAGGAGATGACCCGCACCCACGGCTTGCCATACTGCTTGATCGCCGGAAACAGGATGACGTTGTCGACCGAGATGACGTCGGGCTTGATGGCGGCGAGCACGCCGGGCAGATCCTTCTGCGCCCATTTGGCGCTGTCGACGATCGCCGTCCAGCAATCCTTCACGTAGTTGTCGACCTGGTCGTAGGGCGATTTGCGGAAGTTCGGGATGTGGCCGTTGATGAAGTCCTCCCAGAATTTGGCCATCTGCTCCGGCGGCATCGGCTCGGAGAGGTTCACCGGATGCGCCTCGAAGCCGTAGCCCTTGTAGACGTCGACAAAGCCCGGATCGGACAGGAACACCGCCCTGTGGCCGCGCGCCTCGACCGCCTGGGCGATGCCGACGGAATTGAGCGCCGGTCCAAAGGCCGCTTCCGGGAAAAACGCGATGGTCTTCTGCGCCATGGTTTCAATCTCCATCAATCTGCGAAAATTCTGACATCGGCGGCGTCCCAGCCGAGCTCGATCCGGTCGCCGGCGGCAACCGGCCGGCGGTCGGCGGCATCGGCGGTGACGCGCACCAGGAACGGCTTTTGCGAAAGAGCGGTGCGGACATGCACCTGCAGGTCGAGGCCCTGATAGGCGAGCGCCTCGACCGTGCCGGCAACGCGGTTGGCGGTGTCGGGCGACGGAAACAGCCGGATGCGTTCGGGCCGCACAGCCGCGACAGCCGAGGCGCCCGACGAAAGTGTCGCCGGAACCTTGCCGGTGATCTTCGTGCCATTCGTCGCCTGGACGCCGTTGCCGTCAACACGACCGGGAACAAAATTCATCACGCCGATGAAGTCGGCGACGAAGCGGTCGGAAG
>NZ_RZOS01000398.1:0-5282 GCF_004022605.1 Mesorhizobium sp. M4B.F.Ca.ET.089.01.1.1 | reverse complement strand
CTCATAGGGGGACGTTTGTCGGCGGCCGCAATTATAGGCCGACATAACGGGATATAGAATAGGCTTCGATCATCGGGGGATGCAGCACCAGGCGGACAAGCCGAAACTGCGGTGACGGCCTAAGCCAAGCGGCGCTTAGAAACGGCCTGCAATAGTTCCCCTTCGTCCGTGAGCCCGTTCCGGAAAACGCTCACGATGTCCGCTGCGAGGTCTTCCCTCTGTTCCTTGTCTTGTTGTGCTAAGCGGAGTTCGACGCACAACTGGTCAAACACGCGCTGGAGCAAGTCCAAGTCAGCGGGTTCGAATACTCCGCTGTAATGCGATAACGGCATAACGGCAGCCCTCAAATTGCCGTCCCTTACCCTATTATTCTGCCACCAACTACGACCAACCTCAAGGCGTCCAGCAGATCCAAAAGGCCCGCCGCCAAGGAGTTAGCGGCGGGCAGTTCAGGGTTACCGCAGATGGAGGGGATAATCTCCTGCGACTGCTACCAATGAACTGGCGGGCCGTTGTTTCCTGTGCTCAGACCTATGCGTGCGGCCATGGGACCTCAGTCGCCAATTGGGACGTGAGGCGAGCTCGAGTTCACCTTCCCCAAAGGCATACCTTGCGGGCTGCCTAGACAGGGCGCACTGTAACGGGGCTTCGACACCTCCTCGATGTCGGTGCATGGCCCGGCCCGCGAAATCCTGTGTCACCTCGATAAAGCGAGCCGGGCTGTGGGTGTCTTCCCCGGTGACTTCCCGCCCGGTTCAACAGCGCCTCAGGCCGCGAGTATCCAGAAGCTCGGCAATATCGGAAATCAGTTCGCGAGCCCTGGCCAGTTCCGCTTCCGCCTGCTTCCGGACACGGTCATTTTCCTCGCGAAGCTTTTGCGCCCGTTTCATGGCAGCCGCGCTGATATCGAGGGAAGTCCAAGTGTCCATGCCGACCAACTCCAGGAGCGAGCAAATGTTCCGTTTGGGCCGCGGAACCTAAAGACCATCAGCCGCCTTGTCTCAGCATGAGCACCGAGACCAAGGTGGAAAGGGGAGAACGGCACGTTCGCGAAGGCAGGGCACGCATTGCTCGCCAGCGCAAACTCATCGATGAGATGACGCTCGGCGGCCACCGGACCGAGATGGCCCGAGGTCTATTGCAAGACTTCGAGGCGGTGCAAGGCGAACTTGAAATGCACCTGGACTTCCTACTCACATTCAACCGATGAGTGTTCGACATTGCGCGTCTTGCGCATCGGAGCCCCGCTCACAAAGTCTCAATTTGAATTTCAAAAATTTGGCTCCTATTTTGGGCCGGTGACCGAAGCGCCTATGAATGCAGGGGTGCAAGCGATGGCTACGCTGTTCGGAAACCGGATGCGCTATCTCAAGGCTCTCCGGATCGTTGCCGCGACAGAGCGTTCAATAGGGCGCTCCGCTTCACGGATGGCATCATGCTACAGCTTGCTCGAGATGTCTGAATCGCAGTTGCAGAAACCAGTACGGACCATGTTTGAAACGTCCGCCGTCCCGAAAGGTGAAAGCGGCCCGGCGGCGCTATTGCCGCCGAAGCCAGGCAAGCGCGGTCCCTATAACAAGCGCGAGAAATCTGATATCGCTTAGCGATGAAGGAAACCGTTCTGGCGATGCTGGAGCAGCATGTGCTTTTGGGCGAGCGACATATTGCGCGCCAGCGGGAGATTGTTGCCGACTTCCACCATAAGGGCTTCAGGGTAGACTTAGCCGAAGACCTTTTGACCCTGTTCGAGCAGATGCAGCTTCTGCACGTCGCTCACCGGGATCGGCTTTTGAATTCAACGCAAGGCTAGGCGAGGTCTTTGAGTCCCGGTAGCATGAGGGAATGAAGCGCAGCACGATCTATGCCGTCTATCACCCACCAGCGAACGGCCTGCCGTACCTGGCTGTAGTCATCGCACCCGATGGAACGGCTACCGCCCGTCCATTCGATACGGAGCAAGAGGCCGCAGCGTTCAACAAGCAAATGGCAGCGGCAGGACATCCCGGCAAGGCTAACCATTGAAGCATACCCAGCCGTAGGGGAATGGCTGCAGGCCCTGTAGCGTTACCTCTGGAGGTTAAAAAGCCCCAGCGCTGATGCAGGCCGATTCTGGGCGAGCGCGGGTTTAGTCAAGAGATTGCTAATATATGCGAACGGCCTGGGAACAAACGATCGCCACCCTCGTTGAAAGGGCTGGCCGGATGCCCTTGTGTTCCAATCCCCTCTTCCGGCTAGCCTTGAAGCCAAGCCCGCTGCTGTCCCCTCGGCAGCGGGTTTCTCTTTAGTGCAACAGCATGTAGGCGCCCATGCCGGCCATCAGCAGGCAGGCAGCCATGCCGATCATGTCGCGCTGCCGGTAGCGCCAGATCGCGCCGGCAAGCATTGAGGCCGTGATGGCGGCGATGTAGAGCTTGACTACCATTCTTCGAGTGTCGGATCTTCCCGGCTTGGAGCGGAATTGGTAGGCGAGGCCATCTCAGCCGGCATCAGCCTAATCGTAACTCCATTGATCGTTACGTCTGCGATGTAGCCGGCTGCCTTGGCGCCCTTGCAAATGGGTGTGATCTGGCGCTGACTGATGGCAAGAGGCTTTTTCATGATTGCTCAGCCTGGAGCGCACGGAACGCCTTGTGGCCCGCATCGGTAAGGATCAAGGACTCGAAGCTGTTGGCATGTTTGGGATGGGCGGTCGTTTCCAGAAAGCCGCGAGCCTTGAGGCGCTCTGCCGTATCGTCCCCGCAGTTCTTAATCTTAATCCAGTGAACTGCGATGTTCGGGCCATAAGAGCTTAGCTGCTTTAGGGCATTTCGCTCCCGTTTCCCGAGCGGAGTGCCTGGGATCGAGGCTTTCCATTTTTCCTCGGCGGCCTTCTGCAACTCCATCATTTCCCTTTGGCCCATGGTAAGCGGATCGAATCCCAGCCGATCGTAGTAGTCTTGGAGCGGGTCTCCTTTGCGCCCCGATCCTGAAGGATAGCCGCCAGGCCCCGTTGCGGATTTGCTGCGGTTCCGATCGCCATCCCAACTTTCTAACTCGGCATCCAATTCATAATCGGATGCCCTTCCAGCGGGCTTCGTAGGTTGCCCCTCCGGCACCAGCCGAACCACCACGCCGTTGATAATGATCTCCGCGACAAAGCCAGCCCGCGCGGCGCCTTTGCAGATGGCCGTGATCTGTCTCTGGGTGATGGCGATTGGTTTGCTCATAGTCGCGATATGGCAGGCCCACTGCCAGAGGAGCAATTCGACTCATTCAGCACTTCGGCCGAAGCCTAACGCCGGGACTGCCATGGTTCAGGAATTCTATTCCGGCCGATTCCAAGGCTCGCTGGACAGATTGAACATTCTGGGCTCTCCCGGCAATCGCTGAAGGCCCCGCCGCCTCCATACTTCTTATCGTGTTTACGTGAACTCCGGCGGCGGATGCGGCCTCCTGCTGCTCCATGCCAACGAGTGCGCGAGCTGCCTTCAGTTGATTACCGGTAGTGAGCATTACTGTCCCTTCAATTGGCTAATTGTGTACCACACACAGAAACGAGTTGACAACCGATAAATACAGATTAGGGTTAACCACGCACAGATTGCTGTGTATAAAACACAAATCGGAGAATAGCAAATGCCGAACACCCCTGTTCGGGCTGCCGCCGAAGGCGTGCCCAATGTCAACCGCCGGAGCGCACTTGCCGCAAGCGGCGTTGGACTCGTCGCGGCGCTGCTGGGGGCCGCCCCCAGCAAGGCCGCACCAGCCCCCGTTGCTTCCAGGATGGCTGCGCTCGAAGCCTCCTTCTATCTCGAATGGAACAAGCTTCGGGCTTTGGAGCCTGAACACGGTGTGGCTGAGCGCCGGTACTTTGATGAACGCGCCAAACTGGTGAAGCCGATGAAGCGCGAGGATACTCCCGCCGAGGTGGAAGCCGCCCAGAAGATGACAATTGGCGAAATGGCAGAATGGTCGCGCCGGCCTAACAACGCGCGCTTCGAATTCGATGAGGCCATTCGGGCTTACAACAAGGGCGAATGGGCTATCCGGCGCCGGACCGGCTTCACGAAGATCGACCGGGCCTATAACCGCCAGATCGACCGCGCTTCGACCGCCGCCAATCGGGTTATTCGTTGCCCCGCATCCACTTTCGAAGACCTTGCCGCGAAGGCAAGGGTGCACAAAGTGTGGGAATTCGACGAGGGCGATATCGAGTACATCATGGCCGATATTACGCGAATCGCTCGCGGGGAGGGGGTAAAGCGATGAACGTGCGCGCAACCCCCACGGAATCGCCAGCTCGGCGGCGCCGGATCGAGCGAACGGTTGAGACGCTGATTGCGATGCTGGACGATGGCGAACCCGATCTGGAGGCAACCGGCGATGAGGAACCCTATTTGGCGGGCTGGTCAGGAGACAACGACGACCGCGAAGACGACGACGAGCGTGAGCCCCAACCCGATTGCGAAACAGTTTGCTGGTCGCTCGATACCGATATCCCGCAAGAGGGGCCGAACTGGCACCGCAACGGCTGGTGACGGTATCTGAGACAAAGGCCAAGCCCGCCTATCCCTGGCGGCTTGGCCTTTTCTCAGTTGGGACCGGCAGTTTTGGCACTTTCCACAGCTTCGCAAAAGGTGGATACCGGAATGGACAGCCCAAACCGTGCGAGAGGCTAACGCCTTGGAAATGCTTCAACAAATCGCGATTCGCTGGTGCCCCCGGACGGGATCGAACCGCCGACCTTCGGTTTACAAAACCGCTGCTCTACCAGCTGAGCTACAAGGGCATGGCGCTCCGGTAGCATATTCCGTGCGCCAGTAAAGACAAAACTCCGTTCGCGGCGGCTATTGGACCCTGCGAGGGTGGCCGGGTGGCATGCTGAAAATGGCCGGCCGGCTTCCTATATCCTGGAGAGATGCAATTACCTGGTCGAGGGTTTTCGCATGATCCGGCTCATCATCATCTTCCCGCTTGTCGTGGTGGCCTGGCTTCTCGTGATCAAGCTCGTCAGCGATCTGAAGAAGGCCAGCATCGACTGGACCGGCGTCACCACCATCATCGGCTTCATCGCGCTCGCCTTCTGGCTCCGCCACATCACCGGCCTGGGCGGTTGACCTCCAAAGAGATCTGCAGGTCGATGACAGAGGCTGTCGGCGGGCACCGTCGACTTTGACGGACGCAAAGTCCACGCGCCGAACGGACTATTTTCCGCCGTTCGAAAAAATTTCAAAAAACTTCGAACCTTTTTCCAAGCCGCGACGACTGATGATCAAGAGGCGGATGTCGCCTCTCCATGAAAC
>NZ_RZOS01000397.1:0-5316 GCF_004022605.1 Mesorhizobium sp. M4B.F.Ca.ET.089.01.1.1 | reverse complement strand
TCACCGGCTATGACGAGGATTCCAAGCCGACCGCCGGTTTCCAGCGCGTCATCCAGCGCGCCGTCATCCACGTGCAGTCGTCCGGCCGCGAGGAGGTCTCGGGCGCCAACGTGCTTGTCGCCATCTTCGCCGAGCGCGAGAGCCACGCCGCCTATTTCCTGCAGGAACAGCAGATGACCCGCTACGACGCGGTCAACTACATCTCGCATGGCATCGCCAAGCGCCCCGGCGCGTCGGAGAGCCGCACCCCGCGCGGCGCCGATGACGAGCAGGGCGGCCAGAACGGCGCCGAGCCGCAGGAGGAGAACGGCAAGAAGAAGCAGCAGCAGGACGCGCTGACGGCCTACTGCATCAACCTCAACAACAAGGCCAAGGCCGGCAAGATCGATCCGCTGATCGGCCGCGAGTCGGAGATCAACCGCACCATCCAGGTGCTGTGCCGCCGCTCCAAGAACAACCCGCTCTATGTCGGCGATCCCGGCGTCGGCAAGACGGCGATCGCCGAGGGTCTGGCCAAGCGCATCGTCGAAGGCGACGTGCCGGAGGTGCTGCACAACGCCACCATCTTCGCGCTCGACATGGGCACGCTGCTTGCCGGCACGCGCTATCGCGGCGACTTCGAGGAGCGGCTGAAGCAGGTCGTCAAGGAACTCGAGGACTATCCGGGCGCGGTGCTGTTCATCGACGAGATCCATACCGTGATCGGGGCAGGGGCCACATCAGGCGGCGCCATGGACGCGTCGAACCTGCTGAAGCCGGCACTGTCGTCGGGCGCCATCCGCTGCATCGGCTCGACCACCTACAAGGAGTTCCGCCAGTTCTTCGAGAAGGACCGCGCTTTGGTGCGGCGCTTCCAGAAGATCGACGTCAACGAGCCGACCATCGAGGACGCCATCGAGATCATGAAGGGCCTCAAGCCCTATTTCGAGGAGTTCCACAAGGTCCGCTACACGAGCGAGGCGATCAAGGCCTCGGTCGAGCTTTCGGCGCGCTACATCAACGACCGCAAGCTGCCGGACAAGGCGATCGACGTGATCGACGAGACCGGCGCCTCGCAGATGCTGGTGCCTGAGGCCAAGCGCAAGAAGACGATCGGCATCAAGGAAATCGAAGCCACGATCGCCACCATGGCGCGCATCCCGCCGAAGACGGTTTCGGCCGACGACGAGAAGGTGCTGCAGGGTCTCGACGTCGAGCTGAAGCGCGTCGTCTACGGCCAGGACACCGCGATCACCGCGCTGACCTCGGCGATCAAGCTGGCGCGCGCCGGCCTGCGCGAACCGGAAAAGCCGATCGGCTCCTATCTGTTCTCGGGCCCGACCGGCGTCGGCAAGACGGAAGTGGCCAAGCAGCTCGCCGCCTCGCTGGGCGTCGAACTGATCCGCTTCGACATGTCGGAATACATGGAACGCCACACCGTCTCGCGGCTGATCGGCGCGCCTCCCGGCTATGTCGGCTTCGACCAGGGCGGCCTGCTGACCGACGGCGTCGACCAGCATCCGCACTGCGTGCTGCTGCTCGACGAGGTCGAGAAGGCGCATCCGGACCTGTTCAACATCCTGTTGCAGGTGATGGACCACGGTAAGCTGACCGACCACAACGGCAAGCAGATCGACTTCCGCAATGTCATCCTGATTATGACCACCAATGCGGGTGCGTCGGATGCGCAGCGCGCGGCGATCGGCTTCGGCTCGACCAAGCGCGAAGGCGACGATGTCGAGGCGATCAACCGGCTGTTCACGCCGGAGTTCCGCAACCGCCTCGATGCGATCATCCCGTTCGGCTCGCTGCCGGTGCCGGTCATCCATCAGGTGGTGCAGAAGTTCGTCATGCAGTTGGAGGCCCAGCTCTCCGAGCGCGGCGTCACTTTCGACCTGTCGCCGGACGCGATCGCCTGGCTGGCCGACAAGGGCTATGACGAGCGCATGGGTGCCCGTCCGCTCGGCCGCGTCATCCAGGAGCACATCAAGAAGCCGCTGGCCGACGAGGTGCTGTTCGGCAAGCTCAAGAAGGGCGGCACGGTGCGCGTCACCGTCGAGAAGAAGGAAACCGGCGAGACCGGCCTGAAGCTCGAATCGCTGGCCGACGAAGCGCCGGTGAAGCCGAAGAAGGAAGAGCCGGAAGAAGCGCCGAAGCCCCGCAAGGCGGCAAAGAAACCCACGGCCAAGAAGGCGGTGGCGCAGAAGCCGGAGCCGAAGGGCAAGGACGGCGGCAAGCGCAGCCTTGTGCCGCAGTTGCCGCGCAAGGGCTGAGGGCCCCCACGATCGAAAAAGCCCCGGAAACGGGGCTTTTTTCATGGTGCTGACAGCGAGCGCGAGGCTGGCCAAGCGAGGCGAAGCGCCGACGCATCGAATTCCCGGTCGGCGATGTCGTGCCGAAGAAGAAATGGGACGACCTCGGCCTGCCGGCAGCGCATTGACCTTAAGTGGAGCGGCCGACTCCAAATATTCTTGTTGGCAACAGCCGTCGACCATTCGGGCCGTATGCGACGGCATTGTGCCGAGCAACAAAAGACCTTATCAAGGCGCACGACCTGGGTGGTGGTCGCGGCCAAGAGCCTTTGGCGATAATCATTCGGAACAGGAATCGCGCCCGGCGCGAGCAACCAATGACAAAAACCCTTCGCAAATCCCTCCGCCAGCTGATCATAGCGGTTCCGCTTCTCGCGCTCGGCTTCTACTTCATCCCGATCCTGACGACGATCTGGATCGTCTGCGGCCTGATCGACGTGCTGCGCAACAAGAACAAGACCCTGTCGCTGTTCCGCGGTTACTTTCTCGGCAACGGCCTCTTCACCTGGCTGCTGTCGCCGTTCAACCTGCTGGTCGACCTGCTTTGCTACCGGAACCCTGGCGTCTGGAAGCTGGAGCAGTTTCCCGCCGACTATCAGCGCGAGGTCAACGAGGTTCTCGACGTCTTCAAGGCGCGCAAGGACGAGATCATCGCCGATATCGACGCCAATTTCGGCACCGGCCGGCGCGGCATGTATGTCTATCAGTGGTACGGCAAGCACAAGATCGACAACGTGGCGGAATTCAACAAGGATTTCAAATACATCAAGACCATCGCCGTGTCCGTCTTCAGGGGCAAGGAATCGACCTCCTGGCATTTCGGTCCGCTTCGGCTCAGCCTGCGCATTCTCTACAATTTGCTGCCGGTGAAGGCCGAGATTTTCGTCGAGTGCAACGACGCCAGGAACTACTGGCACGACAATCCGCTCTACATTTTCGACGACACGCTGCTGCACCGCTCGGTCAACGAGTATGACGGGCGGCGCTACTGCGTCTTCATGGACATCATCCGCCCGTCCCCGTTCCCGGGCCTGATCGCCGGTCTTCTCGCGATCGTCTCGGTCAGCGTCGAGCGCGTCAACGCCATGTTCTACAAGAACTGGAAGATGATCGGCTCCAGCAAGCCGAAGAAGGCCGGGGCGAACTGATCCTGGCCGTGGGTCGGCGGGCTGCCCCGGCAGGCCTGCAGCGTCTTGAACCATCGTCTTATAGCGCCGACTGGCTCTGATCCTTTAAAACTGCATATGTCGGATATATTCCTCGGAATATAACGACGGGCGGACGAGATCCGCCGCCGGGAGGATAGGGTTTTGAGCGGGCGGCAGACAGCCGATCATGCGGATCATGTCCAGGCCTCGATCGCCAGGAGCGACGCGGCCCATTCGGCGCTGGTCGCCTCATGGCGGCGCTCTCTCCAGCTGCACCGTCTCGATCCGGCCGAGCGCAAGGCGCCGAGGCGGTTGACCGAAGCCGAGCTGATGCTGGCCAGGCAGCGCATGGAGCCACTGGCCCGCGCCGCCGAGGCAAGTCTCAACCGGCTCTATCTCGCGGTCGGCGGCGTCGGCTGCTGTGTGATGCTGGCCGACCGGAATGGCATCCCCATCGAGCGCAGGGGCGCGGTCGCCGACGACGAGACATTCGACGAATGGGGCCTTTGGACCGGCACGGTCTGGAGCGAGGACGCCGAGGGCACCAACGGAATCGGAACCTGCATCGCCGAACAACGGGCGCTGACCATCCATCGCGACCAGCATTTCTTCTCGCGCAACACTTTGCTCAGCTGCACCACGGCGCCGGTCTACGACCACGAAGGCAATCTGGCGGCAGCGCTCGACGTGTCGTCCTGCCGGTCGGATCTGACGGAAGGTTTTGTCCAGCTCATCGCGGTTGCGGTCGGTGACGCCGCCCGCCGGATCGAGGCGGAGAATTTCCGCATGGTGTACTCCAACGCCCGCATCCTGCTCGCTCCGGTCGCCGAGCGCGGCGCCGGCGCGTTCATTGCCGTCGATGCCGACGATCTGGTTGTCGGTGCGACGCGCTCCGCGCGTCTTGCGCTCGGCATAACCCGAGAAGCCCTTGCCAAGGGGCTGCTTGCCGCCGATCTCCTCGGCGATGCAGCCAAAACCTCCGAGGATTTGGATGATGCCGAGCGCGGGGTGCTGCAGCGCGCAATTGCGCGCACCGGCGGCAACGTCTCCGCCGCGGCCCAGAACCTCGGCATTTCCCGCGCCACGCTGCACCGCAAGCTCGCCCGTTTCGGCATCCACCGCACCCATTGATTTTCCCGGACCCGACCTGTCGCAGTTCTGCGACACTCGGCGGCTGCGATCGTCCGACCCCGGGCTGACAAGCTAAAAGCCATCCGCGACTGTCTCCCGCGACGCGACACATTCCGTGGCGCTGTTTTGCTGGGAGGCAGACAATGAACAAGGTGGAATTTTCCCGCACGGCCAAGGTTCCCTTCGCCACGCGCTACGACAACTTCATCGGCGGCAAATGGGTGGCGCCGCTCTCCGGAAAGTACTTTGAGAACATCTCGCCGGTGACCGGCGGGCCGCTGGGCGAGGTCGCCCGGTCGGACGCCAGCGACATCGAGGCGGCGCTCGACGCCGCGCACAAGGCCAAGGACGCCTGGGGCAGGACAAGTCCAGCCGCCCGCGCGCTCATCCTCAACCGCATCGCAGACCGCATGGAAGAGAATCTCGACCTGCTGGCGCTGGCCGAGACCTGGGACAACGGCAAGCCGATCCGTGAGACGACCGCGGCCGACCTGCCCCTGGCCATCGACCATTTCCGCTATTTCGCCGGCGTTCTGCGCAGCCAGGAGGGTTCGATCTCCGAGATCGACCACGACACCGTCGCCTATCATTTTCACGAACCGCTCGGCGTCGTCGGCCAGATCATCCCTTGGAATTTCCCGCTGCTTATGGCGGTGTGGAAGCTGGCGCCGGCGCTCGCCGCCGGAAATTGCGTGGTGCTGAAGCCGGCCGAGCAGACACCGGCGACCATCATGCTGTGGGCCGAC
>NZ_RZOS01000396.1:0-5342 GCF_004022605.1 Mesorhizobium sp. M4B.F.Ca.ET.089.01.1.1 | reverse complement strand
CGGCTCGGCCTCATCGGCTTTCGGCTTGGCGGCCTCCGGCTGCGCAGCCTTCGAGGCGTCTTCTGCCTTCGGCTTGTCGGCGGCGGCGCTGCCCACGGACGAGAATTCACCCGTTCCCATCCAGGCTGCGAATCCGATAAGCACAACAATGGCTGCAAGCTTGTGAAACCTGATTTTCGGCATCGTCGTCGTTTCCACTGCGGGGTTCGGCCAGGCCGCTTCTTTCAGATGCGGGCGCGTCGCCGATATGGGTGCGCGCAAGGCCCTATTCAATTTGCCGTGATAGGCGAAGCGCCGCTTCTACCTCAAAGTTGCAACGCAAAATAGTCAGAAACTTTGATGGATTATTGCGCTGCCGGACAGGGCGCGCCCGCCGCCATCCAGTTCTCGATCGCTGTGTATGTCTCCTCCGCCGAGCCTGGCGCCGGCTCACGATCCGCTCCCGGGGCCCAGCCCCAGGCAACCAGTTTGTCGTCGCGAACATGCAGCGCGACATCCTGCAGGCTGCGCCCGCCATTGCGGGCGGGGTCCTTGATCTGGGCGCAGATTTCGGCCGAGGACTTTCCGAACCAGACCATCTCGGCCGGCGCCAGATGCCAGTTCTCGGCCCCCGGCGGCCCATGCAATGCCTTGGAATTGCTGGAGAAATGGCACGTCGTGCAACGCAGGCCGGGATTGCCGAAGCCGGAGCCGTCGGCGCCGCGCTGGACATTGAAGCCATGCACGCGCGTGCCGCCATAATGCGCGCCGGACCAGCGCGGCCGGTCGTCGGCGACATGGCAGTCGGCGCAGCGCGGATGCGAGAACACCGCATAGACCTTGTCCCATTCGGGCAAGCCCTTGGCCGTGTCGACTGCTGCTGGGGCTGGCTGCTGGGACTCCTGCGCGGTTGCAAAAGGCGCCGCCAGCAAGATGATGGCAGCAGGCGTCAGCATGATGAGAAGCTTCCTCATGCGAAGGTCACCTCTTTCGACAGCGGCAACCTACGGATGCGCTTGCCGGTCAGCGCGAAGATGGCATTGGCGAGCGCCGGAGCGGCCGGCGGCGTGCCGACCTCGCCGACGCCGCCCATCTTGTGGAAATTCTCTAGCACCGCCACCTCGAACACCGGGGTCTGGAAGATGCGCATGGCGTCGAAATCGTGGAAGTTCGACTGCTCGACCATGCCGTCGGCGAAGGTGATTTCCTGGCCCATCGCCGCCGACAGGCCGTAGATGGCGCCGGAGATGAGCTGCGCCTTGATGATGTCCGGGTCGAGCGCGGTGCCGACATCGGCAGCGATCCACACCTTTTCGATGCGGATGCCGGCCGGCGTGTCCGCGACCTGCACGATCTCGCCGACCCAACTGCCGAAGGACAGCGTGAAGGCCATGCCTTTGGCCTTGCCGGCCGGCAGCGCCTCGCCCCATTTCGCCATCCCGGCGACTGCCTCGACCACCTTCAGCGCCGACGGATAAGCGGCCATCAGCTTCTTGCGCAATTCGACCGGATCGGTTTTCCCGGCGGCCGCGATCTCGTCCATGAAGCCTTCATGGAAGAAGCCGTTGATCGAGCTTCCGACCGATCGCCACGAACCGACGGGGATCGAGACGGGCGCGGCGATGCCGCTCACCCGGTAGTTCGGGATCGTGTAGGGCTGGTCGTAGGCGCCATCGACGATGGTCTTGTCCGGTCCCATCGCCGACAGCGAGGGGAACAGCCGCCGCAAGGTGCTGGCGATCATCGATGGCGACGATACCTTCATGTCGACCGCGACCGGCAGGCCATCGTCGCCGAGCCGCGCCTGGAACCTGCCGATTGCCGCGGGGCGGTAGGCGTCGTGGCGCATGTCCTCCTCGCGCGTCCAGGTCACCTTGACCGGACGACCGCCGGCTTCCTTGGCCATCAGCGCCGCGCACAGCGCATAGTCCATCTCGACGCGCCGGCCGAAGCCGCCGCCGAGGAAGGTTGTGTGCACCGTGACCTTGTCCTGCTCGATGCCGACCGCGTTGGCGCAGAGCTGGCGCACCAGCGTCGGCGCCTGGTTGCCGCACCAGATGTCGAGGGCGCCGTCCTTCAGCCGCGCCGTGGCGTTCATCGGCTCCATCGTCGCGTGCGCCAGGTACGGCACCGCATAGTCGGCCTCGACGATCTTTTCGCGTGGCGCGTCGGCGAAGGCGGTGTCGACGTCACCGTCGTTGCGGAGTGCCGACCCCTTGGTGGTGAGCGCCTGTTTCAGCGCCGCGTCGATGGCGGCGCTGTCCAGCGGATATTCGGGGTCGGCCCATTTGGCCTCGATCGCCTCGGCGGCCCTGAATGCCGCCCAGGTGTTTTCGGCGATGACGCCGAAGCCATGGCCGTAGCTGGTCTCGATCGGCACGATCTTGACCACGCCGGGCATTTTTTCCGCCTTGGACAGGTCGGCGCTCACCGGCTTCGACCAGAAGCGCGGGCTCATCTTCACCGTGCCGTAGAGCATCTCCGGCAGCCGGACATCGATGCCGAAGATCGGCGCGCCGGTGACCTTGGCCAGCATGTCGACGCGCTTCTGCGGCTTGCCGAGCAGCTTCCAGTCGGCCTTGTCCTTGAGCCTGACCTCGGCGGGCGGCGGCATGGTGTTGGCTGAGGCGGCGACTTCGCCATAGGTGACCGATTTTCCCGACGCTTTGTGCAGGACCGTGCCGCTGGCGGTTTCCAGCTCGCCGGCGGAAACGCCGAGCTTCTGCGCCGCCGCCGCGATCAGCATCTGCCTTGCGGCAGCGCCCGCCTGCCGCATCTTGTCGAAGCCGTCGCGCATCGAGGACGAGCCGCCCGTGCCTTGCAAAGCGAGCAGCTTCCCGACGACGCCGAGGCCGGAGCGCACCGCTTCCGCCGTCATGCTCTCGTCGAAGAAGGCGAACGGACCGCCCTCCTGGAGGATCGCCGCGTTGTAATAGGCATAGGAGGCCGCGCCGTGCTCGACCTTGACCTGGTCGAGACCGACGTCGAGCTCCTCGGCGACCATGGCGGCAAGCGTCGTCGACACGCCTTGCCCCATCTCGGCGCGCGGTGCGACGATGGTGATGGTGTTGTCGGCGCCGATCTTCACATAAGGATTGAAGGTCGCCTCGCCCTTGCCGAGATCGGCCTCGAGCGGGTTGGCGAAGGGCTTGCGGTAGTAATAATAGCCGACGGCGACACCGCCGGCGACGGCGGCGGCGCCGATGAGGAAGGTGCGGCGGGCGATCTTTCCGATGCTGGCCATGATCAGAGCCCCGCCGTCTTCAGCGCCGCGGCTTTCTTGATCGCCGCGCGGATCTTCGGATAGGTGCCGCAGCGGCAGAGGTTGCCGCCCATGGCGTTGTCGATGTCGTCGTCGCTCGGATCCGCCACCTCCTCGAGCAATGCCACCGCGCTCATGATCTGGCCGGCCTGGCAGTAGCCGCACTGCGCCACCTGCTCCTCGAGCCAGGCCTGCTGCACCGGGTGCAGCTTGCCGCCGGCGCTGATGCCTTCGATCGTGGTGATCGGGCCGCTGACCTCTCCGACCGGCAGTGAGCAGGAGCGCACCGGCTGGCCGTCGACATGCACGGTGCAGGCGCCGCAAGCGGCGATGCCGCAGCCGAATTTCGGGCCCGTCTTGCCGACGAGATCGCGCAATGCCCACAACAGCGGCATTTCAGGATCGGCATCGATGTCGAACGATTGTCCATCGACGGTGAGGCGCATGGGGTACCCTTCGTTGTCGTCCACAGCCAGGAGCGAAATGGCAGGTCTCGGCCACTTCGCCTTCATACAACTTGACAAAATCCGTCATTTTGTCAATAGAGTTCGTACAGGATAGACTTGCCGCCATGATCGAAGCCGAGGACATTGCCGTCGACCCCAAGCGCGCCCGCATTCTGGAGGGCGCGATGAAGGTGTTCCTCGCCTATGGCTTTTCGCGCACCACCATGGACGACATCGCGCGCGCCGCCGACATGTCGCGGCCGGCGCTCTATCTGCTGTTCAAGAACAAGACCGACATTTTTCGCGCCATCGCCCTGATGCTGCTCGGCCGTTCGGTCGAACAGGCAAAGAGCGAGCTCGAAGGCGGCGGCACCTTCGCCGAACGCATGATGCGCGCCGTCGACGCCGCGCTGATCTCGATGATAGGCGCCGTGCACGCCTCCCCGCACGGCGCCGAACTGCTCGACATGAAGTCGAGCGTCGCCGACCTCGTCGGCTGCTGGCGCGGCGGCCTTGTCGAGCACATTGCCAGGGCGATCGAGGGCGAAGCGAAAGACAACGGCGTCGACCTCGCCGCCAAGGGACTTTCGGCGCGGCTGCTCGCCGACATGCTGCTCGATGGGCTGGAGGGCATGAAAACGCGCATCAGCAATCCGGACGAGCAGCGGCAGGCCGCCGCCGCACTGATCAGGGTGATCGACCTGGTGCTGCGGAAGGGTTGAGGTGCCCCGGTTGCGCTAGGCTCCGCGCCGCGCCTGCTCCGGCTTCCTGCGTATGGCGAGAAACTCTTTGACCCGCCGGCCCGGCGCCGGGCCGCGCACCGGCCGGTAGCCGTCGTCGAGTTCGCCGGAGAGATCGAGTGTCGGCCGCTTGCCGACGGCGTCGTAGTTCTCCTCCAGCCAGTCGCTGGCGGCACTTCGGCCAAGATCGCGCAGATAGGCGAGGAAGGCCCATTCTGCATTGACCTTGGACGACGCCGACAGATCCTTGAACGCCTCGTCGGCATCGATGCGATGCATGCGGATGTCGCGGTACTCGCCATGCGGCAGCCGGCCGGCGGCGATCAGCTCCTTGACGAAGGCGATCGAGCGGAATTCGCGCAACAGCCCGGCGTTGAAGGTGATCTCGTCGATGCGGTTCTGGATCTCGTTGGCGCTCTTCGGCGTGCCCTCGCGCACCACCGGATTGATCTGCACCAGAAGCACGTCCTCGGTGGCAGTCGTCTTGAAGAACGGATAGAGCGCCGGATTGCCGCCATAGCCGCCATCCCAGTAGGGCACGCCCTTGATCTCGACGGCGCGGAACAATTGCGGCAGGCAGGCCGAGGCCATCACCGTGTCGAGGTCGATCTCGCCATCGGAAAAGACGCGCAACTGCCCGGTCTCGACATTGGTCGCCGAGATGAACAGCTCCACCGACTTGCAGGCGCGCACATTGGAGAAGTCGATCTCCTGCTTGACCACGTCGCGCAGCGGATTGAGGCCGAGCGGGTTGGCGACATAAGGGGAGAACACCCGCGACATCGTGTCGAAGAAGACATAGCCCGGCGTGTTCTCGATCGACCAGTTGCCCCAGGCGACGTCCCACGGCATGCGCTGCACCGGGCTGAAGCGGCCCTTCCGCGCCACCGCGCGCCAGACATCGTCGAGCTTCTT
>NZ_RZOS01000395.1:0-5364 GCF_004022605.1 Mesorhizobium sp. M4B.F.Ca.ET.089.01.1.1 | reverse complement strand
CATTGGCGATGCTCTCGATCCTGGCGATTGCCGCGTTGGCGGCGCCGACGCGCGCCCGCCGTTCCTCGGCGGCGCCCGGGTCCTCGCCGGGCTCGACCAGCCCGCGCGCGATCTTCGGCAGGGCCAGGCTGGCGATCGTCAGCGAACAGATGATGACGCCGGCGGCGAGGAAGATGACGACGTCGCGTGACGGAAAGGGCGAGCCGTCGGCCATGGTGAGCGGCAGCGACAGGATGCCGGCCAGCGTAATGGCGCCGCGCACGCCGGCGACCGAACCGGCGAGCCGAACGCGCATCCCGAACGGCTCGGCCTTGTGCTTGCCGAACCGCGCCGCCACGCGCTGCGCGATGTCACCGACCCAGATCCACAGGAAGCGCAGGCCGATCAGGCAGAGCGTCAGGATCAGCACCGTTGCCGCGGGCTCGATCAGCCAATGCCGGCTGGAAAGCTCCGGCGGCACGTTGCGGATAATGTCGGGAAGCTGCAGGCCAAGCAGGATGAACAGCGCGCCGTTGAAGATGAAGGACAGCGTCGTCCACAGCGACATGGTCTGCATGCGCGCCGAGACGCCGAGATAGCGGAAGATGCCGGAGCCGCCGGTGAGCAGGCCGGCGGTGACCGCTGCCAGGATGCCCGAGGCCTCGACGTGCTCGGCGATGAGATAGGCGATGAACGGCATCAGGATCATCACCAGCACCTGCGCCTCGGACGGCACGCCACCGATGCGGTTGAGCAACTGCAGCGTCTTGGCGGCGACGATCAGCGCCGCCACGCCGGCCAGGATGCCGGCGGCGACCGCATAGAGGAACGTCAGCGACGCAGCGGCCAAAGAGAAGCTGCCGGTCAGCGCCGCCGCGACGGCGAAGCGGAACATGACGAGGCCGGACGCGTCATTGAGCAGCGACTCGCCCTCCAGTATGTGCATCAGCCGCGCCGGAACCACGTTCCTGTCGACGATCGAGGACACGGCGACCGCATCGGTCGGCGACAGCACGGCGGCGAGCGCGAAGGCGACGACCAGCGGGATGCTCGGCACCAGCCAGTGCAAGGCGTAGCCGAAGCCGACGATGGTGAAGAAGACCAGCCCGATGGCGAGGTCGAGGATCGGCCCGCGCAGCGCCAGAAGCTCGCGCTTGGGCGCGGCGACGGCATCGCCGAACAGGAGCGGCGGGATGAACACCAGGAGGAACAGCTCCGGGTCAATCTCGACATGCAGGCCGCGCGCCGGCCAGGCAAGGGCCGCGCCTATGGCGATCTGCAGCACCGGCAACGGAACGCGCACGAGCCGGACCAGGGCGCCCGAAAGCGCGACGAACACGAGCACGACCAGGATGAAGACGGCGACATGCATGGTGGCGATTCCGAATATTGCCCGACCATGCGCAAAGCAGGTCGTGCCGTCCAGTCGCGGCGAAGGCCAGCTGACGGAAGGTGGAAAGCAAAAAGGCCGCCTATCGGCGGCCTTTTCAATAAAGATTGCAGTCCCTTATAGCGAAGACGTGATCTGCAGCTCTTCGTTGCCGTCAAGGCCGTAGATGTCGTCGCGGAATTGCACGACGCCGGGGCCCGTCGACCATGCCGAAAGATAGAGGAAGTGGACCGGCACCGGGTTGGTCACCTGAACCGGGGTGTTTTCGCCGGTCTTGATCGTCGCCTCGAAATGCTGGCGGTCCCAACCGGGCGTGTCGCGCAGGATCCAGGTGACGAGGTCACGCACGTTCTGGACGCGCACGCAGCCCGAGGAGTCGAATCGCATCAGCTTGCCGAACAGGCTCTGCTGCGGCGTGTCGTGCATGTAGACGCCATCCGGGCTGGGGAAGTTGATCTTGACCGAGGCCATGGCGTTGCCGGCGCCCGGATCCTGGCGGAAGCGGTACTTCTCGGCGTCATCCGTCGACCAGTCGACCGTCATCGGATCGACCTCGCTGCCATCCGGCGCGAACAGGCGGATGTGGCTGTCCTTGAGATAGTTGGGATCCTTGCGCATCAGCGGAATGATATCCTTGCGCACGATTGAGACCGGGGCATTCCAGTAGGGATTGACGATGATCTCGTTGATCTTGGAATTCACGATCGGGGTCTGGCGGTCGATCTTGCCGACGATCGCGGTGTGGCGCAGCACGACGCGGTCGTTCTCGACTGCCTCGATCTGGGCCGCCGGAATGTCGACCAGCACGTAACGGTTGCCCAGCGTGCCAGCCTTTTCGCGCAGACGCTGCAGATTGGTCTGCAACTGGCCAAGCCGGATCTGCGCCGAAACATTCATCGCCGTGTAGGTGTATTTGCCCATGGCGCCGTCGGCAGGCAGGCCGTGGCGAAGCTGGAAGCGCTTGACGGCGGCGTCGACATAGGAATCGAACGAGTTCGAGATGCCGGCGCTCTGCGACAGATCGCCCGAGATCATCAGCCGCTTGCGCAGCGGCACCACATCGGGATCGTCGACGCCGAGCTGCAGCTTCTTGGTCGCGGGCACCTGCTCCCAGCCGCCCTGGCCGGCGATGGTCTGGTACTGCGCCACCGCCTGCTCGGTGAAGGCGACGGTCTGCAGGCTGAAAATCGGCAGCGTCGAGGCCACCTTGCCGCCCTCGCTGGCGCGGGCGTCGAACTGGTCGTCCCAATTGCCGCGGGCCGATGATTTCAGGATATCCCCGATCACATCCTGCGCGCTGGCACTGTTGGCAACCATGGCTGCGGCAAGCGCGGAAGCTCCGGATAGGAAGAAACGGCGGCTGGTTCTCATGGACGTTCCAGACATTCTCTAAGCATCTGATCAACGGGCGATCTCGCCCGCACTCTAGGGTCGGCAATCTTAACAATTAGCCAACCATGACCGCATCGCTTAGGCGTGAAACACGCGGCGCGACGCAACTTCAAGGTGAAGGCAGGCCTGTGGCCGCAGCATCACCCGTATTCTCGCTTTCACCGGGATTATGGCGGCAATTTGGCCTTGGCGCGCGATTTGCGTCAGGCGACGCGATGAAAGGAAAGCAGCGGTGCTTTTCGGCACCGGTGAGCAATCGTCCTCGCCTCCGCAGTCGCGTCCCCACTCAGTGCGCAGTCTCGACCTTCGGATCCGGCCCTGGCTGCGCCTTCAATTCCGAACATCGCTGCAACACCTCTTGTCGGGGATAACGCATGACCTTGTTATCCTCCAGCTTGAGCAGCAGCTCGCGTCTCTTTTCCGTGGTCTCACCGTCCGAACAGGTCATGTCCAGAATGATCGCGTCGAGGCCGCCGATCTTCTGCACCTTCTCCAGCGAGCAGCCGACCTCCCACATCTCCACTGCCTTGTCGGTGAATGTCACGATCGTATCGTTGTTGTCGCACGGGGCGCTGCCTTCGGCGGCGAAAGAATCCTTCCACCACTCCTCGGCGGAGGCCGCGGTCGAAATCAACAGAAGCACCGCGGCGCCCCAGAAGATCCTTGAACGGTTTTTCAGGTTCATGCTCGCTCCCTCGCCAGGAGGCGACATTAGGCAGTGCCGCGGCGAAAGCAAACAGCGTAGACACCCTGCCGATGGGCGCGGCGCTTCCGAAATATCCCCTTCCATCGCGAAAAGGAAAAGGGACCGGCGCCTTTCGACCCCGGTCCCCGACTGTTTCCCCTGCCCGCGCTTCCGCGGCGCGGTCCCTCGGCGTGGATGCGGCTTACATCCGGTAGGCGATGGTGTCGTTCCAGAAGCGGTCGAGGCGCTGCAGGGCGCGGTTCATCTGCTTGAACTCGTCGGTGTTGATGCCGCCGACCTGCTCGATCGAGCCGACATGGCGCTCATAGAGACCGGCGACCACTTCTGCCACCTCGTTGCCCTTCGGCGTCAGCGAGACGCGGACCGAACGGCGGTCGATGCGCGAGCGCTGGTGGTTGATGAAGCCGAGGTCGACCAGCTTCTTGAGATTGTAGGAGACATTCGAGCCGAGATAGTAGCCGCGCGAGCGCAGTTCGCCGGCGGTCAGCTCCGAATTGCCGATGTTGAAGAGCAGCAGCGCCTGGATGGCGTTGATGTCGGAACGGCCGTTGCGGTCGAACTCGTCCTTGATCACGTCAAGCAGACGGCGGTGCAGACGCTCAACCAGCTGCAGCGATTCCATGTAAAGCGAACGGATCGCCTCGCGGCGGTCGTCGGATACGGTGGCGGTCTTCGCCGCCGGACGCGAATTGATCATTGTCTTTGCCTCTCGTTTGTCGCCCGGTGATTTTTTTGTTTTTCACCTTGATCGCGACACTATCGAATACTCATAAAATTCGACTTAAACGCCAAGGCTAACAAGAGCTTACCGGTAAGAGGTTTCGAAAGAGGCTTAACGAACGGTCACCCCAGCAAGGATAATTAACCTAAAGATTTAGCCACCGATTCCGGGGGGGAATTGCCCGCGCTTGCGGGCTAGCGCTGGGCTTGGCGCTTCTGCAGCCAGATCACCACCCGGAAGGCGATGTAGAGCAGCGCCACCGCGGCATGCGAGGCGATGATCAGCGGGCGGTGGCCGAACAGATCGGGAAAGCCGACATACATCACAATCTCGGTCGCGGCGCAGATGAACCAGATCACCGGCCCCCAGGAGGCCAGCATCCACAGGCCAGCGGCGGCGAAGGGAAAGAAGACGGCGAGCGTCACCGCGGCCACCTGCCAGTGCACCGGCATCAGGTCGAAGCGCCAGAGCGGACCGGGATAGAAGCCGATCAGCCGGATCCAGTAGAGGATGCCGAACAGCAGGCAGTAGCCGGCGATGACGCGCTGGAACCAGGCGAAGATGATTTCGGTGGTCGAGGGCTGTAGCACGACGCGCCTGGAGGTCACCTCGCTCACAGGTCGAGCTCCCGCTCGCCGAGCGGCGCGAAATAGGCGTCGACATCGGCGACGCTGACGTCGTCCAGGCCTGCCGGACGCCAGCGCGGCGTCGAGCCCTTGTCGATGATGGCGGTGCGGATGCCTTCGTAGAAGTCGTGGCCGGCAAGCATGCGGTTGAGGATGCGGAACTCCATCTTCATGCACTCGTCCATCGACAGCGTCAGCCCGGCGCTGATCTGGCGCCAGGCGACATGCAGGCTGGTCGGCGAGCGCGTCCTGATTGTCGCCAGGGTCTTTGCGGCGAACTCGTCGGAGGGCGCGCCCCGATCGAGGCTGGCGATGATATCGGAAAAAGAGGGTTGGGCGAAATGGCGCGCGATCGCTTCCAGCACCGGCCGGTCGGTCTCGCGCCTGGCCGGGACGAAAAACCCGCGCAGCACCGATTCCGGATCGCCGGTGGCGCAGAGCCGGTCGAGGAAGGCGGCCTGGTCCTCGGCCTTGATGGTGTGGGTGGCCAGTCCCGACCAGAGCGCGTCGCCGTGGCGGATGCGGCTGCCGGTCAGCGCCAGGTACATGC
>NZ_RZOS01000394.1:0-5447 GCF_004022605.1 Mesorhizobium sp. M4B.F.Ca.ET.089.01.1.1 | reverse complement strand
GCAGGAGACCGGGCTGAAGCCCGGCGATTTCGTGCACACGCTCGGCGACGCGCATCTCTACTCGAACCATTTCGAGCAGGCGCGCGAGCAGTTGCGGCGCACGCCGAAGCCGCTGCCGACGATGTGGATCAATCCGGAGGTGAAGGACCTTTTCGCCTTCCGGTTCGAGGATTTCCGGCTCGAGAACTACTTCGCCGACGCGACCATCAAGGCGCCGATCGCCGTCTAAGGAGTGTGGGTATTCAGGGGATGCCGGACTGCGACCGGCGGTTTCCTGCGCTTCCGGTCAGTCGATGCCGACCATGACATCCGAGGCCTTGATCACCGCATAGGCCTGCTTGCCCTTTTCGAGCTTGAGGTCGGCAACCGCTTCGTTGGTGATCGAGGCGGTGACGATGGCGCCGCCGGTATCGATGCGGACATGCGAAGTGGTGGCTCCCTTGACGATCTCGACGATCGTTCCCTTGAGGATATTGCGGGCGCTGATCTTCATCGAGGGCTCCTTCGCTGTGTTGGCTGAAATCCATCGTAGGCTGGGAAAATCCTGTCTGACAACGACAGTGGTCGCGAAAGCTCTTTCCTTGTTATATTCGTGCGGATATATCGATCGGCAGGCTTTGAGCCGAATGGATTTTCAAACCCCCGGGGAGAGTTTCATGGTGACGCGCACGGATTTCGGACTTAAGGCCTTCGCTGTTGGCGGGCTGACCGCACTTTTGATGGCCGCCGCACCCGCCGCCCATGCCGAGGACAAGGTGGTCGTCTTTGCCGCGGCCAGCCTCAAGGAGGCGCTCGATGGCGTCAACAAGGCGTGCGAGGCCGATGTCGGCGAGGCGGCGACCATTTCCTACGCGGCAAGCTCGGCACTGGCCAAGCAGATCGAGGGCGGCGCGCCGGCCGATATCTTCATCTCGGCCGACCTCGACTGGATGAAGTATCTCTCGGACAAGCAGCTGACCAAGCCGGACACCGAGGTGAAGCTGCTCGGCAACCAGATCGTGCTGGTGGCGCCGAAGGATTCCAAGGTCGAGGCCAAGATCGACAAGGGTTTCGACCTCGCCAAGCTGATCGGCGACAGCAAGCTCGCCATGGGCGATGTCAAGGCGGTGCCGGCCGGCAAATACGGCAAGGCGGCGCTGGAATCGCTGGGCGTGTGGCCCTCGGTCGAGAGCAAGGTGGCGCAGGCCGAGAATGTGCGCGCGGCGCTGAAGCTGGTGTCGACCGGCGAGGCGGGGCTCGGCATCGTCTATGCCACCGACGCGCATGCCGAAAAAGGCGTGAAGGTGGTCGGCACCTTCCCGGAGCATTCGCATCCGCCGATCATCTACCCGGTTGCCCAGACCGCCGATTCGAAGGACAAGGATGCGCCGGCATTCCTGAAATGCCTCGAATCCGCCAAGGCGGCGGACCTTTTCAAGGCGCAGGGGTTCACCATCCTGGCGCCTTCCAACTAAGGCAGCGTCCCGACGCATGAACTGGCTGCTGGACCTCACTCCCGACGAATGGAATGCGGTCCGGCTGTCGATCAAGGTGGCCACGGTGGCGATGCTCTTCAGCCTGCCACCGGGCATCTTGATTGCGCTGGTTCTTGCCCGGGGAAAGTTCTGGGGCAAGACGCTGCTCAACGGGCTGGTGCACCTGCCGCTGATCCTGCCGCCGGTGGTGACCGGTTACCTCCTTCTGCTCACCTTCGGCAAGCGGGGGCCGGCCGGCGCCTTTCTGGCCGAGCATTTCGGCATCGTCTTTTCCTTCCGCTGGACGGGTGCGGCACTTGCCTGCGGCGTCATGGGCTTTCCGCTGATGGTGCGGGCGATCCGGCTGTCGATCGAGGCGGTGGACCGCCGGATGGAGGCGGCGGCCGGCACGCTCGGCGCCAATCCGCTCTGGGTGTTCATCACCATCACGCTGCCGCTGATCCTGCCCGGCCTGATCGCCGGATCCATCCTGGCCTTCGCCAAGGCGATGGGCGAATTCGGAGCGACAATCACCTTCGTCTCCAACATCCCCAACGAGACGCAGACGCTGCCGTCGGCGATCTACACCTTCACCCAGGTGCCGGGCGGCGATGACGGCGCGCTCAGGCTGACGCTGATCTCGATCGTCATCTCGATGGCCGCGCTGGTGGCGTCGGAAGTGCTGGCGCGGCGCGTCGGCCGGCGGATGGACATCGAATGACGCTGCTCGTCGACATCGGCCACCGGCTTGGCGATTTCGAGATCGATGCCAGTTTCGAAAGCGCCGGTCGGCTGACGGCGCTGTTCGGGCCGTCCGGTTCCGGCAAGTCGACGCTGATCAACCTGATCGCCGGGCTGATCCGTCCCGAGAAGGGGCGGATCGCCATCGACGGCCGCGTGCTGGTCGATACGCAATCCGACGTGTTCGTGCCGATGCACAAGAGGCGGATCGGCATGGTGTTCCAGGACGCGCGGCTGTTTCCGCACATGAGCGTCGCCGGCAATCTGCGCTATGGCCGCTGGTTCACGCCGGCCTCCGAGCGCTATGCCGACATCGACGCGGTGGTCGAGCTGCTCGGCATCGGCCATCTGCTCGACCGGCGGCCGGCCAAGCTCTCGGGTGGCGAGAAGCAGCGCGTGGCGATCGGCCGGGCGCTGCTTGCCAGCCCGAAACTGCTGCTGATGGACGAGCCGCTGGCTTCGCTCGACGAGGCGCGCAAGGCTGAGATCCTGCCCTATATCGAGCGATTGCGCGACGAGACGAAGATCCCGATCGTCTATGTCAGCCATTCCGTCGCCGAAGTGGCGCGGCTGGCGAGCGACGTGGTGGTGCTGTCGCAAGGCAAGGTCGCGGCCGCTGGCCCGACCGGGGCGATCATGCAGCGGCTCGACCTGTTGCCGGCGGAAGAGCGCGGCGAGGGCGGCGCGGTGCTGGACACCAGGGTGCTGCGCCATGACGAAAGCTTCGGCATGACGGTGCTCGGTTCGCCGGCCGGCGAAATCCGCGTGCCGCGCCTGGCACGGCCGGCCGGGACGCCAGTGCGGCTGCGCATCCGCGCCCGCGACGTCATGATCGCGACCGAAGAGCCGGTGGGCCTCAGCGCGCTCAATATATTGGCGGGAACGATCACCGCGGTCAGGCCGGGCCTCGGCCCGACGGTGGAGATCGCCATCGACTGCAATGGCGCCATCGTGCTGGCGCGCATTACCGAACAGTCGAAGCACACGCTGCGCCTTGCGCTCGGCCGCAGGGTCTTCGCGGTGATCAAGACGGTGAGCTTCGACAGCGCGACGACGGGACCAGGGCTGCCGGCCGAGGCCGATGGGTGACGAAAGGACAATGTCGCTATGTTGGTTTGGAATAGCGATTGGGCTGCCGAGCGGCTAATCTGATCGCGGAGGACAAGGGATGCCATCGCTGAGCTTGCGGATAAATCTCGATCCCGACGGGCGGATCGGGCCGGGCAAGATTGAGCTGCTGGAGCAGATCGCCGCCTTCGGCTCGATCTCGGCCGCGGCGCGCGGCATGGAGATGTCCTACAAGCATGCCTGGGACCTGGTCGAGGACATGAACCGGGTGTTTGGCAAGCCGCTGGTCGCGGCGCAGACGGGCGGCAAGAAGGGCGGCGGCGCGCAATTGACCGCGGTCGGCCTGGCGGTCGTCTGCCGCTTCCGGGCCATAGAACGGGCGGCAGCGTCCGCGGCGGCGCAGCATATGGAGGCCTTGCAAGCGGAGATCGATGCGGGCTGAGCGCCGCCCCGTTCCGGGTGGTCTCTATTCCTCAGGCTCGCCGGGCTTGCGCAGCAGATAGGTGTCCATGATCCAGCCCTTGCTTTGCCGGGCTTCCTCGCGGACCCTTTCGATCTCCGTGCCGACGTCGCCAAGGCGACCGGAGATGACGATCTCGTCGGGCGTGCCGAGATAGGCGCCCCAATGGATGACGAGGTTGTCGTCGTCCAGCGTGTTGAAGGCGCATTTGCCGTCGAGCATGACGACCGCGCTGCCGGCGTTGCCGGGCATGCCCTCTTGCGTCAGGCGGCGGCCGGTGGTGATCAACACGGGATCGCCGATGCGGTTCAGCGCCATTTTGTGGCCGGCAGCCAGCGCCTGGACGGCGGTGATGCCCGGAATAACCTCGAGTTCGAATTCGACATTGCGACGCTGCCGCACCCGCTCGAGGATGCGCAGCGCGCTGTCGTAGAGGGAGGGGTCGCCCCAGATCAGGAAAGCGCCGCAACCATCTTCGGCAAGCTCGTCGCGGATCAGGCCTTCGTAGATTGCGGCGATCGCTTCATGCCAGTCATCGACCGTCGCCCGGTAGGAAGGTGAGGGCTCGGCACGCACCGGCACCTCGAATTCCACCCGGCGCGATTTCGGGTTGGTGACGAAGCGGTCGCAGATCTGCCGGCGCAACTGGGCGAGATCGTTCTTTGTCGCGCCCTTGTCGGGAATAAACAGGACGTCCGCCCGGTTCAGGCCGTTGATGGCCTGGACCGTCATGTGTTCGGGATTGCCGGCGCCGATGCCGATGACCAGAAGCTTGCGCATGGGCGCTCTCCTGCCCGATCGGGAAGCCGGTGTCCAGACAAGCGTGAAGCAAGCACCGGCAAGGCCGCCGAATGGCCATCGTTTGGTGGAAACGCCGAACTGCTCTAGCTATTTGTCTTGCGTAAGTCCGGGCGGAAAACCGCTACCCACTTTTCCTGGATTTGCTCTAGATGTGGGCGCGCATCCGGCCAGTGCCGGCTCTGCCGCCAAGAGGGGGGTTCATGTTCCGCACTATCCTGACCGCAGCGCTGGCATTGTCGGTCGCGCCGGCATTGGCCAACGATTCGATCGCAGAACTCGGAACCGGGGGACTGATCCTGTCGCGCAGCGACGCCGTCGCCATGGAGAGCGAGGACCTCTTCATCTCGCAGGAAAAGGTCACGGTCGACTATGTCTTCCGCAACAACACCGACAAGGACGTCAGTGCCATCGTTGCCTTCCCGATGCCCGACATCGAAGGCGACCCGAACGAGATGCCGGCGATCCCCGAAGCGCAGAGCGATAATTTCCTCGGCTTCGAAGTGACGATCGACGGCGTCGACGCAAAGCTGCAACTCGAGCAGAAGGCCTTTGCGCTGGGTATCGACATCAGCGCCGACCTCAAGGCGCAGAACGTGCCGCTCTATCCGTTCGGCGACGCGGCCAAGGCGGCGCTGGCGAAGCTTCCCAAGGAGGTCGCCGAGGACTGGGAAAACCGCGGTATCATCATCGAGGATACCGCCGATGACGGCTCGGGGATGAAGACCGTCTACGCGCCGTTCTGGCAATTGCGCTCGACCTATTGGTGGCGCTCGACCTTCCCCGCCAACAAGGCGGTGCATGTCTCGCACCGCTACAAGCCGAGCGTCGGCAGAACCTCGTCGGTCAGCTTCTTCTATGACGGCCAGTTCCAGGGCCAGTACGCGACCTACAAGACCCGCTATTGCATGGACGATGGTTTCGAG
>NZ_RZOS01000393.1:0-5456 GCF_004022605.1 Mesorhizobium sp. M4B.F.Ca.ET.089.01.1.1 | reverse complement strand
GTGCCGATGGCCGGACGGCGACCTGTTGCGCCATCCGGCCATCGGCACGGCGTCGGGGCCGGCCAAGCCGGCGCCTGACAAGGGCGATGCGCCGAGCGTCGATCCCAACTGAACAATCCGGACCTTTTCCGATGCAGTATTTTTCGCATGACGGTTTCGACCTCGCCTATCTCGATCGCCAGCCGGCATCGGGCCACGGCGATCCGGTGCTGATGATCCACGGCTTTGCCTCCAGCCACTATGTCAACTGGGTGTCGCCGGGCTGGTTCAAGACGCTCAACGATGCCGGCTACCGGGCGATTGCCTTCGACAATCGCGGCCACGGCTCGTCGTCGAAAAGTTACAACGAGGCCGACTACACGCCGGCAAAAATGGCTTCCGACGGCGCCGCCCTGCTAGACCATCTCGGCATCGAACGCGCCCACGTGATGGGCTATTCGATGGGCGCGCGCATCTCGGCGTTCCTGGCGCTTTCCGATCCGGACAAGGTGGCGACGCTGGTGTTCGGCGGCCTCGGCATCGGCATGGTCGACGGCGTCGGCGACTGGGATCCGATCGCCGAGGCGCTGCTTGCCGAGGACCCGGCAACGACGACGCATCCGCGCGGCCGCTCGTTTCGCGCCTTCGCCGACCAGACGCGCAGCGATCGCCGGGCGCTTGCCGCCTGCATCGCCACCTCGCGCGAGTTGCTTGGCGAAGACGATATGGCGCGGATCGCGCAGCCGACCTTGGTCGCTGTCGGCACCAAGGACGACATCGGCGGCTCACCGGACGAACTGGCGGCGCTGATGCCGAACGCCCGGGCGTTCCACATCGAGGGCCGCGACCACATGCTGGCAGTCGGCGACAAGAGCTTCAAACAGCGCGTGCTGGAGTTTTACGCCGAAAACCCGCTCTGATACCGCATCTGTCAGGACCATGGTCGACCTTCTCGTCACCTATATGGAGATGACCGAGCCGCCGTCCGGCGCGGCTTCTTCCGCTCCGACAGCCGGCGCGACGGTGGAGCGCGAAGCGCTCGAGATCGCCAGCTATTTCAGCCTCTACCGCGCCGTCGGCGAAGCCGTGCAGTGGGATCAGCGGCTGCGCATGAAAGCGGCGGACCTCGAACGGCTGCTCGCCAGTCCGGCGACGCATGTCCATGTCCTGCGCGTCGACGGCGAGGCGGCAGGCCTGTGCGAGTTCAACGGCGTTGGCCAGTCCGTCGTCGAACTCACCCATTTCGGGCTCGTGCCCGCCTTCCAGGGCCGCGGGCTCGGGCCGTTCCTGCTCGACCGGTCGCTTCGCGCGATCTGGTCATATCGGCCCGAACGGCTCTGGCTGCACACCGACACCTATGACCATCCCAATGCGCAGCCCGTCTACAGACGCGCAGGCTTCAGGCCGTATGCCGAGCGCATGGAGACGTTCCCGGATTAGCTAACACCTCCGAGCGCTTGCAGCGATCGCGCCAGGTTTTGTCTGGCCTGGGGCTCGAACCGTTGCCGGAATTCATCGGTGTGGAAGATATGCGGGCGTGCGAGGAAACTCTTCAGCACCGCGCCGCGGCCGGCGCGCCACATCGACTCCTCGACCCATTGATACTCCTGGCGTACCGCCTGCTCATAGGTGTCGAAAGTACCGGGCGCCGCGCCAAGGATTGCCAGGTCCATGTCGAGCAAGAGCGCTGTGTCGCGGATGAAGTCCGCATCGCCCGAGCTTGGCAATTCGTGCGTCGCGGTGGCGAGGATCATCGCGGCGATGCGGCCGAGGCGCACGGCGTCGGTGCGGCCGGCGAGTTTTTGCTCTGCAAGAGCGGCACTCTTCGCCTCGTTGTCCTTGGCCTGGCTGTCATAGATGGCGTCGTGGAACCAGATCGCTGCGTCCACCGCTACGGGATCGTGGAGCAGGGCTTTGTACTCGCCAGCCAGCGCCAGCATCGCCTCGATATGGGCAAGGCCGTGGTAGTGGCGGTCCGGTGCCCGATAGAGCGATGAGAGCTCGTTTCTCAACGCTTCGTCGATCAAGGCTTCGTTTTCCATGCTGCTTCACCCTTCCGACATTTGACGCCGGGAGCCGGGGCGACGCAAGTCGAGCCTGTATGGCATCGGGCAATTCGCCTGCAGACGCCACCGGCACCGGATTGACCAAAACGCATCGCGGCGGGAAGCTGCCTTCTCGAGGCAGGCCGCAAGGGTTCGTTTTCCATGGCCGCTTGATTTCCGATGAACCAAATCCATTTGACAAAGCACTAAGGAAAATTGAGTTCCCCCGTGCTATGATCTGGCCTATATGTGCGGCCGGTAAGGAGCCGGCAGGCCGGAGACCGTCGATGAACAGCATTACGATTGCCCGCCCCAGCATTGTGCAGCCGGTCGATCCGATCTGGCGCTCGATCCGCGACGAGGCGATGGAAGCGGTCAACCGCGACCCGCTGCTCGCGGCGTTCCTCTATGCGACCATCCTCAACCAGGAAAGCCTGGAGGAAGCGGTGATCCACCGCCTCGCCGAGCGCCTCGACCATCAAGATGTCGGTTCCGACCTGATCCGTCAGACCTTCAACGCCATGCTTGCCGACAATCCCGATTGGAGCGCCACGGTGCGCGTCGACATCCAGGCCTATTACGACCGCGATCCGGCCTGCGACCGCTTCATCATGCCGGTGCTCTATTTCAAGGGCTTCCACGCCATCCAGACGCACAGGCTGGCGCACTGGTTGTGGAACCAGGGCCGGCGGGATTTCGCGCTCTACCTGCAGAGCCGCTCCTCCTCGGTGTTCCAGACCGACATCAATCCCGCCGCCCGCATCGGCAAGGGCATTTTCGTCGACCACGCCACCGGCCTTGTCGTCGGTGAGACGGCGGTGATCGAGGACGATGTCTCGATCCTGCATGGCGTGACGCTCGGCGGCACCGGCAAGGCCGGTGGCGATCGTCATCCGAAGATCCGCCGCGGCGTGCTGATCGGCGCCGGCGCCAAGATCCTCGGCAACATCGAAGTCGGCCATTGCTCGAAGATCGCGGCCGGATCGGTCGTGCTGTCACCGGTGCCGCACAACAAGACGGTCGCCGGCGTGCCGGCGCGCGTCGTCGGCGAGACCGGTTGCGACCAGCCTTCCAGGCAGATGGACCAACTCCTGCCCTCGCAAACGATGGACCACGTCGTCAGCTTCGATATCTGAGGCCGGGGCGCCCACCCGCGCGGCTGAAACCGGCCGCAGATGCGGAGGCGCTTTCGTTCTGCCGCCGGCTTGTCTTTACATCGCCATTGTCGACGTGCCAGAAGCGCGTTCAACCCAGCAAGCCCGACGATCGGAGAAGACTGTTGAAGCCGGACGAAATCAGAAAGCTGGACGCCTATTTCAAGCGCGTCTTCCAGAATCCCAAGCTCCAGGTGAAGGCGCGCCCGCGCAAGGAAGATTCGGCCGAGGTCTATGTCGGCGACGAATTCCTCGGTATCGTCTTCAAGGACGAGGACGATGGCGACTACAATTTCTCGATGGCGATTCTCGACATCGACCTGGGCTGAGCCCTCTGCTGGCCGGGCCTGCGTCGGCGCAGCCCGGTCAACGCTTCTTATCTTGTAGTGGTCACTTGCCCTATCGTCCTGTCTTCAGGACATGCGCGGCCGCCGCCGCGATCGCCGCGTCAAGCGCCTGCCAGTTGCCGAGAAATTCCCTGGGAAAGCGATAGGTGAGGCTGAGGCCATCGCCGACCTGGAAGTCGCGCTCGCAAGGCGCCAGCGATTCCTCCGCGCTCGGTCCGCTCAGGCAGCGGGCAACGAACGGATCCTTGCCCGGACGGCCGGCCACCGCGAGCACCTCGTTGAGATAGCCTGATTTCTCGGTGAAGCCATAAAGCGTCGTGCCGCCGGGTCCCGGCGTGCCGGGCTGGACGATCAGCGCGCTATAGATTGGGGCGAAGCGGCCGCTCATGTCGCGCGACATCATCTGCTGCTCGAAGGAGAGGAAGACGACGTTCTTGCGCGCGCCCGTATGGTTGAAGTCGTCGCGGGCGGCTGTGCTGTAGCCGTCCATCTCGGGGTAGCGCATATAGAGGTCGAGGCGCGAGGCGATGCCGTCGCGCCGCGCCTGCTCGAAGCGGATGAAATTGGCCGGGACGGCAATGACATTGTTGCCGATCACCACCTCATGGATGGTCGTGTCGTCGGTGTAGCCGGCCATGGCGATCGAGCGTCCCAACCATTTGCCGCCGAGGCTGATCGCCACCGAAAGCAGCGCCAGCGCCGCGAAGGCATAGAACACACGCTTCATCAGCGTGGAATCGACAACCTCGAATTCCGGGCCACTCGCGGTCGCCGCCTGCTTCATCGCTATCCCCGTTACGGTCGCCGATCCCGCTGGATGTCCCCGGGCGGCACACATTGCGCGGCATGGCTCTTGCAGCGCGCCTGTCGGATGCGACTGTGCGACGTCATGGTAAACGGAAGGTAAAGATGGGTGCTGTGGAGCTGGTGCTCTTTGCTTTCGCCGTCGGCCTCACCGCCGGCGGCCTGATGGGATCGGCGATGGAACTGGCCAGCGGCCGCAGGCTTGCCTTCGTCGAGCCCTATGTGTCGCCTTCGCACATACTGCGATCGCTGGCCGCGACGGCATGCGCGGGGCCGTTCATGCTCGCCAATGACGCTTTGGATGCCCGCAGGCAGGGCCGCATCACCACGCTGGCGCTGATGTCGTGTGGGTGCACGGCGATTGCCTGGGCGCTGGCGCAGGGCGTCGTCCTGCTCGCCATTGCATCCTGGGCGACCGGTCTCCTAGGGTCGGCTCACTTTCCAGCGTGAGACGATTCGGAGACGGACAATGCCGACCTATGCGATCGACGGAAAAGCGCCCAGCTTCGAGGATGCCGACAGCAACTGGATCGCGCCGGACGCGACGCTGATCGGCGACATCAACATCGGCCGCGATGCCGGCTTCTGGTTCGGCGTCGTCATCCGCGGCGACAACGAGCCGATCACCATCGGCGCCGGGACCAACGTGCAGGAGCATACGGCGATGCACACCGATCCGGGTTTTCCGCTGACCATCGGCGAGGGCTGCACGATCGGTCACCGCGCGCTGCTGCATGGCTGCACAATCGGCGACAACAGCCTGATCGGCATGGGCGCCATCGTGCTCAACGGAGCAAGGATCGGCAAGAACTCGCTGGTCGGCGCCGGCGCGCTGGTCACCGAGGGCAAGGCGTTTCCCGACAATTCGCTGATCGTCGGCTCGCCCGCGCGGGTCGTGAGGGAACTCGATGACGCCGCAGTCGCCAGGCTGCGCGGCTCGGCCGCGCACTACGTCGCCAACGGCAAGCGCTTCAAGGCCGGGCTGAAGAAGGTCTGAGGCAGCGACCGGCGGCGGCCGTTGGCATCTCTCAACGTTTCCGGCCAGGATACGAGCCAGGCTTTCCCAGCGCCTCGCGCAGCAGCGAAGCGCCGGCTTCAAAGCCGGCATTGTCGGCATCCTCCAGCGC
>NZ_RZOS01000392.1:0-5459 GCF_004022605.1 Mesorhizobium sp. M4B.F.Ca.ET.089.01.1.1 | reverse complement strand
CCGGATTGTAGATCTCGAACAGCGGCGCGTTCACCGTTTTCTCCTCACCGGCTTCCGGGTCGTCGTCGAGGTCGTTGTATTCGGCCATGACATTGCCCGCGAAAGCCGAAATCAGGTTGTGGTTGGGCGGAAAGGTCTTGCCGATCAGCTCGGCGTCGTCGGCATAGAGGATCATGCCGTCGCGCCGCCAAAGCTTGAACGAGACCAGCCGCTTGCCGAGCGCGCCCTGGCCCAGCGTCTCGTCCAGCGCCCGCTTGACGGTGTCGCTGAGCTCGCGGCTCTTGCGCATGTCGGGCAAGAGCGGCGCGATCACGCTGTCGACATAGAGCGCCGTGGTGGCGGCGGAATTGCGCATGACGCCGTCCCGGATCTGCGAAGTCACCCAAAGCCCGACCAGCAGCATCGCGGCCAGCAACCCGACGCCGCTGGCAATGAAGAACTGCAGCGCCAGCGACAACCTGCCCCATCGCCGCAAAAATCCCCCCAAGAAAGTCCCGAACAATCGCACACCTCTCCCCTGGCTGCGAAGACTATAGACTTAGTCCGGCGTTTGCGACATCGACCTTGGTGTGGGCCACTGGGAGCCACCGTTGGCATTGTGCAGTCTCTTGGTGCGACGCGATGCGGTCACTTCGGGCTGCTTCAGCTTCCGAACCGGGCGCTGGCGAAACGGTTCGGGAAGCCCCGGGAGGTGACGTCCGTCAAATGGACGAGACGGGCCGATGGCTGGCATGCCGGCTCATCCCTTCGTGGGCTACGCACTCAGGCTTAATTGAGTGATTGCTAATATGTTTGTAGGGTCCGTGGCGCGGCGGGCGTGCGACACCCGAACCCGCAGTGGCCGGTGCGGCTTGCCCCCCGAAGCCCAAGCCCCAAGCTGCGCCGGCCATTATGGCGGGGTGCTTCGCCCAGTGAATTCCTTACCGGGTTCGCTTTGTGCTGTTCGTTCGATGAACAGCTTGGCATGTTCGGCCCAATCGGCCGCCGTGACGCCATGCTCACGGGCCGATTTCTGGAAAGCCTCGCGCAGAAGGTCGAGGTCGAAGGCCGAAAGCCGCTTGTTGTCCGATACCTGATTGCGCGCCACCGCTACCCCCGGAAGCGAGTCATATACTTCTCTATATCTTTCATATGCCCCGCGAGTTGGGGCTTACAAGCGCATGTCCTGACTTCTTTTGGGTGCAATTGCGTCCCGTGGGCCGGTATCACTCACCGTTGGCCGCGCCGGATGGCTCGGTGCGATCTGCTTGCCGCCGGACATCCGCCCGGTCCGGCTGGCTGGGTCCTCAAGGAAATGCTAATATTGATCGCGCCGATGCAAGCATTTGCAGCTTCGCGCGGCCAGTGGCGGCGGTTGCCGTCGAGGGGACGGCATGCGGATCGCAATGATAGGTGCGGGCGGCATCGGCGGCTATGTCGGCGCCAGGCTCGCCGAGGCGGGAGGCGACGTCAGCTTCATTGCTCGCGGCGCCCACTTGCAGGCAATGCGCGAGGGCGGCCTGCGGATTCAAAGCGATATCGGCAACGTCTTTCTGGCCGATGTGTGCGCGAGCGACTCGCCGGCCGATATCGGTCCCGTCGATCTCGTGATCTTCGCGGTCAAGCTCTACGACAGCGAGAAGGCCGCCGGCGCGCTCGGACCGCTCGTCAGCGGGAAAACGCGCGTCGTGACGCTGCAGAACGGCATCGACAGCGTCGGCATTCTCCGCCGCCATATTCCCAGCGACAGCGTCATTGGTGGCGCCACCTATCTATCCGGCTTCATCAAGCAGCCCGGAGAAGTCGTCCACGCCGGCGGGCTGCCTCACATTCTCGTCGGCGGGCATGGCGATCCTCTCATCAAGGATCTTCAGGCGCTATGCGATCGCGCTATCGGGCTGGAGCTGAAGCCGGTTGCCGACATCGACAATGTGCTGTGGGAGAAGTTCGTGACATTGGCGGCCTTCTCCGGCGGAACGTCGCTGATGCGCTCGGGCATCGGTCCGATCCTCGACGACCCCGAGGCGCGTATCTTCATCGAACAGCTGCGCGATGAGGGAATAGCGATTGCCGCGGCGGCCGGCCATCCGCTGGCCGAGGGGTTCGAAGGACGCGTCACGACCAGATGGTCCGCATTCCCCCCGCATGTGAAATCGTCGATGGCCAACGATCTCGAAAGAGGGAAACCGATCGAGGTCGCCTGGCTGTCCGGGCGGATGCACGAGCTGGGCATCAAGTTCGGCATAGCGACCCCTGGCCACACGGCGGTCTTCCGCGCCTTGCATCTCCACGCAGCCGGTGCCGTCCCCTAGCGGCATCCCATCGACCTTCCATGGAGGGCGTCATGACATCGAGCGAAGGCATGCCGGTGACGACAGGGAGCGAGGCAACAGGCTCCCAAAATATGTTCAACCAGGAGCTCGAGACCTACCGCAGGATCGTGGCGGCGAACCTGATGTTCCATCGCGAGGTCTATCGCCTGCTGCGCGACGTGCTCACGGAGCTTGCGCCCGCGTCGTTCCGGTTTCTCGACATTGCCTGCGGCGACGCCGGCGCCTCGGCCGCGACGTTGAGGACGACCACGATCGGCAACTATGTCGGCATCGATTTGTCGGAAGCATCGCTGCGGCTTGCGGCCCGAGAGCTCGATGTCCTGCCTTGCCCCGTTGAGCTGCGCTGCAGCGATTTCGTGGATGCGATGGCGAAGTGGTCGGAACCCGTCGACGTGATCTGGATCGGCATGTCGCTGCACCACCTATCGACTGAGGGCAAGGCCCGGCTGATGCGCAACGTCCGCAGGGCCCTGGGAGGGATGGGCCTGTTCGTCATCTGGGAGCCCGCTTTGTTCGAGGGAGAGGATCGCGCTGCCTGGCTCGCGCGCTTTTCCTTGCTGCGCGATGAATGGTCGGCCGTCTCCGACGAGGAGTTCGCCGCCATGGAACGGCACATGCTTCTGGCCGATTTCCCGGAAACCGCAGCGAGATGGCTCGGCATGGGGCGCGAAGCCGGCTTTTCCCATGCGGAGGAAATATTCGTGATGCCGAACAGAATGGGTAGGATGTTCCGGTACTGGAACTGACCAAGGGCGCGATGATGGCATCCAAACTGAAGCCGGACGACATTGAACCGGGTGATGCGCCGGTTCCCTCGGCAATCGAGCTTGTCGGCCGCTGGGGACGGCTGCGTCCGCTCGACGCCGCGCGCGACGCGGCAGGGCTCTATCCGCTCTCGCATGACGAGCACACGCAGGCCACCTGGATCGACATGAAGGTGGGGCCGTTCGCCACCGAGCGGGCCTTTGCCGAACATGTCGCCGCCCTGGTGGCGGATCCGAAGCGCGCCTTCTTCGCCGTCGACCGTCCCGACGGCGGGCCGCTCGGCTGGCTCTGCCTGATGGAGGCGAGGCCCGCGCACCATGTCGTCGAGCTTGGCTACGTGCTCTACACGCCGCCGCTGCAGCGCACCCGGCTCGCCACCGAGGCGCTCTATCTCATCCTGCGCCACGTCTTCGACGATCTCGGCTACCGGCGTCTGGAATGGACCTGCACCTCGACCAACCAGCGCTCGCGCAAGGCAGCCGATCGTCTCGGCTTCGTCTATGAAGGCATGCTGCGCGAGGGCCTGTTCCTGAAGGGCAAGCCGCGCGACATCTGCATGTACTCGATACTCTCCAGCGAATGGCCGGCCCGCCGCGCCGCCCTCGAGGCCTGGCTCGATCCCGCGAACTTCCGCGATGGGCGGCAAATCTGGTCGCTAACCGAAATACGTGCGGCTGCCGGCCATGATCCTGGGGAGCCGGCGGATCCGCCGCTGCCGCTCTGACCGAAAACCCTTGCCGGTAGCGATGCCGGTTTCGTGCTAATCAACTCAGCGGTTTCGCATGCAGGGGGCAGGCCTATGAGGGCGCTCGAAATCTCCAACCAGGACTTGTCGCGGCTTGCGGATGAGGCGATGGACCTCGCCCGGACCTACTGGGCCTCGCTTGACGATCGACCGGCCTATCCGTCGACCAGCGGCAAAGAGACGACCGAGCTTTTCTCGCGGCCCTGGGCCGAGGAGGGCAGGGGCCGCGACGTCCTCAAAGACTTCGAGTTGATCGCCGCGCGTGCGCGACCGTCCGCCGGCAGGTTCTTCGCTTATGTCTTCGGCTCGGGCGAGCCGGTCGGGGCGCTGGGAGAGTTGCTGGCCTCGGTGCTCAATCAGAACGTCGCCTCGTGGCGATCGGCTCCGGCGGCGACGTCGATCGAGCACGCCGTCGTCGGGTGGCTGGCGCAGGCGGTCGGCTGCGCCGGGTTCACAGGCAGCCTTTGTGGCGGCGGCTCGGCGGCAAACCTGATGGCGCTGGCGATGGCGCGTGAAGCAAAGCTGCCGGCCAACGAAACGGGAGTGCGCGGCGGTGTCATCTATGCGTCCGAGCAGGTGCACATGTCCATTCCGAAGGCGGTGGCGCTGCTCGGCATCGGCAGGTCGAACCTGCGGCTGGTTGCCGTCGACGATCAGTTCCGGATGCGTCCGGACGCCCTGCAGGCGGCCATCGCCGCCGATCGCGCGGCCGGACGAATGCCCATCGCCATCGTCGCCACGGTCGGCACCATCGTCTCCGGCGCCATCGATCCGCTGCCCGAGATCGCCGACATCGCCGGGCGCGAGGGCCTATGGCTGCATGTCGACGGCGCATATGGCGTATTGGCCGCCCTGGCCCTGCCGGAACAGCTCAATTCGTTGGCGCTGGCGGATTCGCTTTCGCTCGACGCGCACAAATGGCTCTATCAGCCGCTGGACTGCGGCTGCCTGCTGCATCGCCACCCGGACATCGCGCGCAAGACGTTTTCGCACAGCGACGACTATGTCGGCCTGCTGAGTCAGGATCCGACGGAAGGTTTCGCCTTCTTCGAGGAATCGTTCGAGCTGTCGCGGCGTTTCCGCGCACTGAAGCTTTGGCTGTCGCTGCAATATCACGGGCGCCGCGCCTTTCGCGAGGCGATCGCCGAGGACCTGCGCCATGCAAGGCTGCTGGCGGAGGCGGTCGAGGCGCATCCGGAGCTGGAGCTTCTGGCGCCGGTGCCGCTCAGCGCGGTCTGTTTCCGCCATCGCGCCAAGGATAACAGGGCGATCCTGAGACGCGTGAATGCCCGCGGTCGCGTCTATCTGTCGAACGCGACGGTCCGCGACCAGTTCGCGCTCAGGGCGTGCTTCGTCAACCACCGGACGACGGACGGCAATGTGTCGGAAATCGTCTCGGAGGTCATCGCGGCCGCCGGCGAAGTGAACGATTGAGGTAAGGTTCGCCGGTCGACGATAATCTCACTCGACGAAGCCGAACCTGTCGACGTCGAACAGGCCCATGTCGGTCAGCTTGAGATGCGGGATGACCGGCAGCGCCAGGAACGCCACCTGCAGGAACGGCTCAGGGATCGTGCAGCCGATCGCGCGTGTGGCCTCGCGCAGCTGGTGCAGTGCATGGGTGACGGTCTCGAAGG